>NZ_CAWUDL010000003.1:0-142709 GCF_963920945.1 Anabaena sp. CCY 9402-a | reverse complement strand
CCAAGGTCTGCCCTTGGCTGAACCCTTCCGTGGTCATCAGGATTGGGTCAGGTCTATCGCCATGAGCAGGGATGGGCAGACGATTGTCAGTGGAGGTGATGACGGCACGGTGCGCTTGTGGAATCTCCAAGGTCTGCCCTTGGCTGAACCCTTCCGTGGTCATCAGGATTGGGTCAGGTCTGTCGCCATGAGCAGGGATGGGCAGACGATTGTCAGTGGAGGTAAAGACGGTACGGTGCGCTTGTGGAATCTCCAAGGTCTGCCCTTGGCTGAACCCTTCCGTGGTCATCAGGGTGAGGTCTATTGTGTCGGCATTAGCGCGGATGGGCAGACGATTGTCAGTAGGGATGGTGACGGCACAGTGCAGTTGTGGGATGGAGACTGGCGTGCGTGGTTGCAAGTTTGCTGCGATAAGTTGCGTTATCATCCCATCTTCACAAATCCGCAAACTGAGGAGGCAAAAGCCGCTTGCGAAGTCTGCCGTAAATATGTTTGGAGTCAAGAAGCAGATAAAACCAGCAAGTAAGAAGAAATTAACACGAAACATGAAGTTCTAACCTGCAACGTTGAGCCTTAGAACTGTAAGTTTCGAGATAAAAACACTAAACTCCGAGTTCGGAAATCGAAACTTCAAGCTTGGAACTCGACATTTCAAGTTCAGAACACGAAACTTTGTGCTTGGAACTCGGAACACCAAGCTGAGAACATGGAACTTCGAGCTTTGAGGTGCAATTATAATGAGTGAAAAGCGATCGCCCAGTGTAGCGTTACTTCGGATTATCTTCTATTTGAGTTTCTTGCTCATATTTTGCGATCGCTTCTTCAATGATTTTGCTTGGGAATTACCTGAATCAGTCCAGTTTGAAAGATTGCATCATAAGTGATAATGGGTAAACTTTCGAGTTCCGCTTGAGCCATAATCATGCGATCAAAAGGATCTCGATGGACAATTGGTAGGCTTCCGGCTCTGATTGCATGGGCTGAAGTGATGGCAAGTTCCACAAATCTTGCCTGATGTAATATCTGTGAATATTGCTCAACGAGTTGTTTTGCTTCTGATAATTTACCAATGCGGTATTTGGTGGCAATTTCCCAAGGGGATGCACTGCTAACGAAAATGCGATTATCGGGATTGCGAATGATATTTCGGCAGTCTGTATCGAGTTTTGGATCATCAAAGAGCCACCATAATAGGATATGTGTATCAATCAGGTAGCTCATTCCCATTGCTGAAGTTCCTCTTCTGGTAATGGCTCAAAAAAAGCATCGCTGAGTTTTCCAGCTAGTATTCCTGGGGTGCGGGGCTGGGCAGCTTCTCGATCTAAACCTAAGCGAAAGTGGTGAACTATATCATAAATTTCTGCAAGTTTTTCTTCGGGGATTTCTTGCAGTTCTTGGACAATTTTCTGAATCAGCATAAGTCAAACCCTCGGTATTTTGTGTTTAATTGAACGATAACGTTTAGCAAGTTCTCGTAGATCCTTTTTAAAACGAGGAGTAAGAGCGATTTGAATCGCTGGTGGTTCACTCTGCATCAATACCTTCCCACATTTCTGAGAGGGGTATAGTTTGTCCACTCAATGCCTCTTTTATGCCTTGGTGAATGCCTTCAATTACTATTTCAGTGGGTGTTTCCTCAGCCGATGAATCTCTCTCTAAATTTATGCGAAAGCTATGAATTAGCTCATAAATTTCTGCTAATTTATCTTCGGGAATATCTCGCAGTTCTTGGATAATTTTATCAATCAACATAAATCAAATTCTCTGTTTGTTGCTGATTAATTATCAATAAGTTCGGCGTGGCTTTTAGCTTCATTTATTATCGCTCATCTTCACTGTATTGAGATAAAAACAGGAATTTTTGAGATGGGAACACCAATATCCGAGATTTGATCTGCAATCATGGTGTGTAAAGAGCGATCGCTGCCATAATTACTAATGTAGCTGTGAATATTTTAAACTGAACTAATTCTTAAGCAGTCGATGATGACACAAATCACATTTAAGGTGGACGCATTTTGGGATTCTGAAGCTGAAGTCTGGGTCGCCACTAGTGATGATGTGCCTGGATTGGTGACAGAAGCTTCTACGATAGAGATTCTGGCGCAAAAACTGCGGGTAATCATTCCAGAACTCTTGATTTTGAATCAAGTGCTGATCAGCAAATCATATAGCGGTTTGCAGTTGAGTCCAATACAGACCTAACCCCCAACCCCTTCCCTTGTGGGAAGGGGAGTAAGTTTCAAAGCCTCTCTCCTTGTAGGAGAGAGGTTTGGAGAGAGGTCAGAGTATATTGCATATAAATGAGAATCGCTATAAATGCGATCGCCTGCATATCCCTGATTTGATATACCAAAACAGCTTTGAATGGTAGATTATTGATGCTGACCTATGAATAAATCTATCAAAGCTATAGAGCCAGAATTATTATGAAATTTCTACACCGTCCTGATCTATATGGCTGGTCTCATTTCAACCCGGCGAGAAATATTGATTTCAATGGGATTGCCTGGATTCGTCCCGGTGGTAACATCTTGATTGATCCTGTGGCTCTATCAAATCATGATTGGAATCACTTAGAATCCTTGGGTGGTGTGGATTGGATTATCATCACCAACTCAGACCATATTCGGTCAGCTAAGGAAATCGCTGATCAAACCTATGCGAAGATAGCCGCGCCTATGGGAGAAAAAGAGTCTTTTCCCTTAATGTGCGATCGCTGGTTAGCTGATGGTGATGAGTTTGTCCCCGGACTAAAGGTGCTGGAAATGCAAGGTTCTAAAACTCCGGGAGAGTTGGTACTGTTACTAGAAGAAACTACCTTGATTACCGGGGATTTGGTGCGAGCCTACAAAGCTGGTAGTTTAGGTATCCTACCCTATGACAAGCTGCTGAATAAAGCCGAGGCTGTGGCTTCAGTTCGCAGATTAGCAGCCTTGGAGAAAGTAGAAACTGTATTAGTCGGTGATGGTTGGTCAGTGTTTAGAGATGGACGCGATCGCTTAAAGGAACTAGTGGCGACTTTGGGATAAATTGGAGGCTAGCCTGATTTTGATAAGCTCTGTGATAGATTGAGATTTTAGATAGCTGAAAAGACTGCAATGACCTCTCAAATAACTTACCCTCACATAGAAAAGCCAGAGAGTCAGCCTGCTTACTTACAAAGACTTCCTCGTATCCGAGTCGCTCAAATTGTCATGGATTATTTAGCGTATGGCTGGTCAGTGGAGGAGATATGCCGTCAACATCCTTATTTACACCCGGCTGAAGCCTACGCAGCAATGGGGTATTATTTTGACCATCAAGAGGAAATTGACAGCGAAATTAGTGCTGAATGGGAACAAGCACAGCAATCTAAAGTTCAGGCTACAGCCTCTCCTTTTGTTGTGCGAATGAAAGCTAAGGGACTTTTATAGTGACAGTTCAGCTATACATGGATGTTCATGTTCCCCAAGCCATAACTGATCAACTCCGTCGCCGTGGTGTAGATGTTATCACGGCAATTGAGGATAACGCAGATGAATTACCCGATGATGAACTTTTAGAACGTGTTCGACTGCTAGGAAAGGTAATTTTCACTCAAGATATTCGTTTCAAAGCAATGGCTGAAGAGTGGCAACGCCAAGGCAAACCATTTACGGGGCTAATTTTTGGACATCAGTTGGGAGGTACAATTGGGCAGTACGTCAAAGATTTAGAGCTAATTTCACAGGTTTCTGAGCCGGATGAGTGGTTGAATACGGTTGAATACTTACCCTTGCAATAACTAAAAACCTGATTTTGCGTGTTTCGAGATGGCCGCGATCGCTTAAAGGAACTAGTGGCGACGTTGTCAGCTTGATATAATATCGCCCACATCCTAAATCTGATTTTGATCTGTGGACGAAGTAAAATTACTTAGAATGCTTCTTGGATTTGTGTTTAAATTTACTAGAAATAGCTTTTTTTGATTCCCAAAGACCAACCGCCAGTATTCCTAACATCAATGAGGGTTCAGGAATGGGATAAACTCGGCGAAACTTAATAGGTGTATCAACTTCTAAAACACCTTGAGCGTTGAAAATCTGATCTAAAGAATCGATCCGATCCGCCCAGACAGTGACATTAGAAACCACTCTCAACCCAAAACCTGCTGGACAGCCATTAGGTTCGTTACTACCTTTGTAATAGTCAGTCTCTTGCCAAATAAGGTTCAAGTCACAACTGGTTATTGGCAAATTACTAGTTGGTATTTTTCGCGTAGACTGAGGTGCGTTACATAAACCTCGCACAAAAGTATTGTCTAAGATTCCTCTGGGTATGATTCTATTCTTTTTAAGGGACTTATCATTATTAATACTCGCTTTTTTATCTTCTCTGTTTATTTTCCTATAAAATTTATTTTAAAGATAGGTCTATTGTTGCGGCTTCTTTCATTATGTTGATGATGTTTTACGGTTTTTGACACAACTGGATGTTCCGTTTACCAATAATCAAGCAGAACGTGACTTGCGGATGATGAAGTGTAAGCAGAAAATTTCCGGTGGTTTTCGCTCCTTCGATTTTGCGGTTTCATTTGCCAATATTCGTTCTTTTCTTTCCACTGCATCTAAGCGTGGTCTTAATCTATTGGAAGTTATTACTGATGCGTTACTTGGTAATGTCTCTGTTTTCCTTTCCTCAAATCCTAGTAGCTAGGCAGTTACATTTACTACAATATCTTCAACTCAAAGTATGCTAGAAAATGATTACTTCTAATCGCTATTGCTTAATTTAGATTCATAAATCTCAAAAAGCAATTATTCAGGTAAAACTCAATTTGTTGCTATCTGAGCTTCTTGATAAATTATCTCTTGGAATTGAATCACATCTTTTTGCGGGTCAGAGATGCTAACTTTTACACATACCTGTTCCCCCAGGTTGACTGAACGTTTGAAGATCATTGGTAACTGTAAACCCAAGTCTTCTATCAGGATGAGTGCTAAGTTACTGTCTTCCCGTAGCCACATTAAAACTGTGACTGGCCAAATCTGCTCTGGATGACGGCGTAAATACTCTAATGCCCAGTATCTATTGGTTTGCCGTTCTACCATTGTCACCTCTTGGGTGGTGCTGGTGACAGTCATCATCACTTCTTTGAGTTGTTCGGCACTAAAGGGCAGAACTTCCCCCCGCAGGTGGGCTTTAAGTTGAAAGTGAGTCAGCAAATCACTATAACGACGAATGGGAGAAGTTGCTTGAGTATAAGTATTCAAGCCTAAACCAGCGTGACGCACAGGAGTAATACTCATTTCACTCTTGGGCATACAACGCCGCATCGCACAGGAACGGACAAATCCTGCCGGTAGCAAGAGTAATTCTTCGTCTGGGGGTAATTCTGGCTGTGGCTGACCGCGAAAGGGTAAGGGAATGTTGTGTTCTTGACCGTAACGGGCTGCAACTTCTCCAGCCAGAATCATCATTTCTGCTACTAAATGCCGCGATAGGGAATCATCTAAGATGTCGATACTAATATCGTCATCTTTAACTTTAATCATCGCCTCTGGCATATTAATGCTGATTGCACCTTGATTGTAACGCCAAACTTTCCGCTTCTTTGCCCAAGTGGCGATCGCCGCAATTTCTGGTTCTGCTTGTACTCCTAATTGCAACATCTCATCTACATCTTCGTAGGTGAGGCGGTAGGTAGGTTTAATTAAACTGGGATGAATGGTGTAATCTTCTACTCCACCATGAGCATCTAAAATAATCCCAAAGCTCAAAGCACAACAGACTTTTCCCTGTACCAAACTCATTGGCCCAGTTGCCAATACCTCTGGAAACATGGGAACCATGCCAGTAGGTAAATATACGGTACTACCCCGTTTTCTCGCTTCTAGGTCTAAGTCATCTTCTGGTGCTAACCAACGGGTGGGGTCGGCAATATGCACCCACAGTCTTTCTCTGCCATCTGATACTTGTTCCCAACTCAGTCCATCGTCGATTTCAGTGGTGCTTTCATCATCTATTGTGTAGACCTTCAGATGGGTCAAATCAAGGCGATTTGTATCTGAGTCTGTTGGCAGATCATCCAAACGCTGTTGCGCCACTTCTAATACCTTGCTAGGAAACTGGACGGGAATCGCAGAACGACGCAGGAATAAATTCTCAGTCGCACTCCACCACCCCAAATCTACCAATAATTGAAATGCTCCTTGGGGGGTTGCAGGTCGCCCCAGCATATTCATTGTTTCTAAAACTGGGGCTGGTGGGGGATAGGCACGGGCTAGGGAATCATAGTTGACTCCCACCCTGACAATATCCGCCAACAGTGCTGCGTACTTTTCTAAAGCTTCTAAACGTTGGCGGTCATGTCGTTGCCACTCGACGGCTTCACCTTGCAGTGCTTGTTCTACTCGGACTAAAAATTCCTGCTGTCCCCTAGCTTTGAGGGCTTCTACTTCTATTTGGTGTTTGCGTTCTGCTACTTGCGCCGTCGTTCTCGGCTCGTAAGCATCACCTTTTTGCTTGAAATAGAGTTTGTCATCTGATAGTAGGCAATGGGCAGCGTAACAAGAGGCTGATTCTGATTCGGAAAACAGCAGATTAGCCATTTGGGATGGTGTGACTGTTTCCCCATCTTCTACCAACAATTCCCAAGCCACTTCCAAGCTAGAGGGGTCTAAATAAGGCTTGACCTCTTCTAAAAAGGCTGGAATTTCCGATGACTTGTAAGTTTTACCGTTAACTGTATATGTAATTTGTCTAGGCGCGAGGCTGTGGGATTGACCGCGTTCATCTACCACAAACCAACGGGTCTTTCCGTCTGGACGGTCTATCACGCCCAAACGGCGATCGCCTTGAACCCTAAATTCAACTAGCGTCCCCTTCTCCACAACTCTCGCTATTATTATTGGTTAACAAATAAGTTTTAGATTTTGGAGTTGAATAATTGCTACTTAACCCAAAATCTCATGATTTTAACTGTAGAACAAGATTTTATCACTGACTGAGATTTTAGATTGTGGACTCAGACAATCTAAAGCTACATATCACCATTTATGTAGCTTTTCCCGCTCATCCAAAATCTAAAATTCTCGCCACTGACTCAAAAAATTAGGCTTCCGCATTAATAAATGGCAACAATGCCACAATCCGCGCCCTTTTAATCGCTAATGTCAATTCTCGCTGCTGTTGACAAGTCAATCCCGTGATCCGACGTGGCAATATCTTACCGCGCTCAGTTACAAACTTCCGCAATAAGTCAACATCTTTGTAATCAATTGGTTCTCCAGGCTTAATTGGAGACAAACGCCGACGATAATAACTCATCTTTACTTGATTTCCTTGTGAACGGTATGTTTATTGCAGTGGGTGCAGAACTTAGCAAGTTCTAAGCGGTTGGTAGTGTTACGACGGTTCTTAGTTGTTGTATACCGTGAAACACCAGGGGATCTTTTGTCTGGATTTGTCCGACACTCAGTGCATTCTAGTGTCACTATGATGCGGACACCTTTACTTTTAGCCATAATCTTACAAACAATAAAGCCTGAAGAGAATTAACACAAATAACTATCTTCTCACATTTCGGCGCAAAGTTCCAACTAATCGTTTAATTTTTAAGTCTAACGAGTAGCCCCGACGCGACGAAACAATGAAAGTTCCAGCATAACGGTCGTGCAAAGCTTGGCGCATCTGGGTATCAGATAACGCTGCACTACAGTCAATTGCTAGGGGAATCACTAGCAGTATAGCAGTGGGATTGGCACTAATATTGCCCAAGGCAACAGATACCAAAATTGCCCCAAAGCAAATTATAGCTTCTCTTTTAAATAGTGCTAGCAATTGGGGAATTCTGCCGACAACTTGTCCGTCTTCTACTTCTAGCACTTTTAAGTCAAACGCCCACCGCCCTAAACTTTGCCCTTTGTTGTTGAATACCACTAGTACCCGCAAAATTAGCCAACCGAAGATAAACACTAAAATTTGGATGAATTGAATACTACCTTGATTACTTCCCAATAGAGAACTGACTAGCCAGACAACGAGAAAATCCAATCCCAAGGCCATACCGCGCCGATTAATCTCAGCTTTGGGATAGTGTTTTTGAGGAACTCGTTCGATAGTCATAGAGATTGGGGATTGGGTATTAGAGGGTAATTTTAAAGTTTGTAGTAAGAACTTTAGTTCTTATTCTGCGCTGTTTTAAAGCACCCTAGGATTTAATGTTTACTTGATAAATCATAAGCAAAAAAATTGTAGGTTGGGTTAAGCGCAGCGCAACCCAACATTGATCTCGGATAACCAATATGGATCTTGGTGTTGGGTTTCCTTCCGTCAAACGCCACTCGCCCCAAGCCGGGAGACCCGTCCAAGGCGGTGGCTTCCCAACCTACATATAATGCACAAAATTAGGCGTGTTAATCCATTTACGATTGAATGTTGACTAAAATCAATAATTTGAGGCGATCGCTATGTTATCAGTCAGGGATGCAGCAGATATTATTTTTAATTTAGTTCAACCACTAGATAGCCAACAAGATACAGAGGTTGTAGATTTATTTGCCGCCAATGGGCGCATTTTAGCAACGCCTGTCACCAGTCCTCTGGATTTTCCTCATTGGGATAATTCGGCGATGGATGGCTACGCGGTACGTTATGAAGATGTCCAAAATGCTAACGCCGAACAACCAGTAAAGTTAGAAATTATTGCAGAAATTCCCGCAGGCTATCAACCAAAGTCTACCCTAAAACCAGGACAAGCCGCGCGAATTTTTACCGGGGCAGTAATGCCCAAGGGTGCGGATACTGTAGTCATGCAAGAGAAGACGCGCCGGGAAGATAACTGTGTTTTGGTTCTCACTGCATCCCAACCAGGGGAATTTGTCAGACGCAAAGCCGCTTATTACCAATCAGGTACACAATTATTACCAGCCGGGATTAGGTTAAATGCGGCGGAAATTGCCGTGTTAGCAGCAGCCCAGTGTCCGCAAGTCAGGATTTACCGTCGTCCTCGTGTGGCAATTTTTTCTACAGGGGATGAATTGGTGACAGTTAATCAACCTTTACAACCAGGACAAATTGTTGATTCTAATCAGTATGCTTTAGCTGCTTTAGTGCGACAAATGGGGGCAGAACCGATATTATTAGGCATTGTTAAGGATAACCCAGCAGCTTTAGAAGCAACAATTCAGCAAGCTATCGCTAACGCCGATATAGTGATTTCTTCTGGTGGTGTTTCTGTGGGAGATTATGACTACGTTGATAAAATTCTGGATTCATTGGGTGCGACAATTCATATCCGTTCTGTAGCCATGCGCCCAGGAAAACCCCTCACAGTCGCCACTTTCTCCCAGTTCCCTATATATTTCGGTTTACCAGGAAATCCGGCGGCGGTGTTGGTGACTTTCTGGCGATTTGTGCAACCAGTCATCAAGAAACTGGGGGGACTGGCTGGGGGTTGGGAAGCAGAATTAGTGAAAGTGCGATCGCATGATGAATTGCGATCGGACGGGAAGCGGGAAACTTATATTTGGGGACGGTTGTGTTTAATTGATGGAGTTTATGAATTTCACCAAGCTGGTGGTAGTCATAGTTCTGGGAATTTAATTAATTTGGCTCAAACTAATGCTTTGGCTGTGCTGCCGGTAGGTCAAAGATTAATTTTACCGGGGGAAGAGGTGCGAGTTTTACAAATATTCGGATGATTTATTCACGCAGTAGACGCTTTGCGGCTTCCCGCAGGGTGGCGCGGAGGCGCAGAGAGAGAAAAGAGAGAAAAGAGCGTTTTGGATTATTTTCTTGTGTAACGATGTTTGACTCCGATGGGGAAGTATTCGCGATCGCCCATTGGTGCTAATGTGATTTGGGGTGTTTGGTATTCTTTGGGGACGTAGTTGGCAAATTCGCCGTTAAGTCGCAACAATTGGGTGAGAATTGAGGTTGCTATGGTTTGGCGTTTGTCTTCAGAACCTTCAACATCTGTTGCTAATTCTACAACTACAGATAAAAAGCGGTTTTTGTCGGTGTCTTCTTTTACCTGCAAGACGAATTTACCTGTCACCCACTCTTTAATGACTGGTTGTTCTAATCCTACTGTCACATTTTCGGGGTAAATATTTGCGCCAAAATAGGAGACTGTAAAGTTAGATCGTCCGAAGACGTAGACGAAGGGTAGTTGATGAATACCTCTAGGTGGTTGCTGGGTGTGAGGAGTAAGATTTTCCAGTGGGTTAAATCCCCAATCGGCTAAGAACTGGAGCATGGCATCATAACTAATGATTCCGCCAGTGTCTAAGATGTTGTACCGTATTAGGGGAATACCGTTATTTCCAGAAAACAATAATTGCCCGTTCTGGACTTCAAAAAAGCGGCTAACCGGGTCATACTGCACTAGTGTAGGTAAACGTGATTCCCCAAATAAAGCTTTTGCAGCTTCGGGATTTTGTGCTAAAAAGCGGCGAATGCAAATACTTAATGGTGTCTCATTGCCCAACACCCCTGCATCAGCTGTACCGTAAAGTGATGCTGAATCGTAGCAGGGATTTTGAGAACCCACCCTTTCACCTACTAAACTCCGCCATTCTTCACTGAATACTTCACCCGCCATGACAAATTTCATCTGGTAGCGTTGCCACTCTACACCACGGGCAATACCTGTATCAATTACATCTTTTAGAAATGGTGGATATCCCAATAAAACCACCTGTGCAAAATTCCCGCCGAGTTCCTGCACTACGCGCAATATGTCTTCTTTATTGTTACCGGGGGTAATAACGGTAATGGGGTAGCCTTTGCTAGCAAGATAACGACAGCAATTTGTAGTGAACATCCCACCTACCCAAGTTCCTAGAGTAAAGCAAATGACTGCAAGGGTGGGTTTGGTATCGGCGGCGAAACTGTCGTGAAAAATTTGCTCAAAGCGTGTAGCAATTTGGAGTTCATCAGTGAAGAACCGAGGCCAGAATGTGGGTTTCCCTGTAGAACCAGAGGAAGCCGCTATCATATCGCAACCCTCTAGCTGTCCATTGCGGCATAAATCAGCGAGAGGATAACGTGAGATATAATTTTCTTTAGCGATCGCTGGAATTTTCTGAAAATCACCCCAACTTTCAATCGTATCTGGCTGAATTTCCCTTTCTGCTAAAAAAGCCTGATAAGCAGGGACATTAGCAGCCACATCATGAAACAAATCCAAGACAGCCGATTCCCCAGAAGAGTTGATATGCTGCTGTAACAAATCCTCTAGAGGGGTAGACACAAAATCTTCCCATACCTTGATTACTTGCTGTCCTCTTGATTTGTGTTTCATAATTAGTCACCTGTCACCTGTCACCTGTCACCTTCTTAAAAGAATATTCGTAAATTGAAGCATATTAGTTGTAGTAATTAAAAAAACCCTCATCTATCCTTCAGCACCATGCAAGTCTATTGCAGTAAAAAACACGCTAATAATAGCAGTAATCATTTTTGCATTCATTGCGGTGAACCTTTGTCTATTACTGTTGGACAAGTTATAGACAATCGTTATCGGCTGGTTCGTCAAATAGGACAGGGTGGTTTTGGACGTACTTATCTAGCTGAGGATAAAAAGAAATCTAATCAAACCTGTGTTTTGAAGGAATTTGCACCCCAAGTCACAGAAAAACAGGATTTACAAAAGGCTAAGGAGTTGTTTGAGCGAGAAGCAAACGTCCTCAAAAAACTTCATCATCCCCAGATTCCCATGTTTCACGCTTCACTACAAGTAAAAATGGGGAATCAGGATTTTTTCTTTTTAGTGCAAGACTATGTAGAAGGCGATAATTTTGACCAAATATTAGAACAACGCCAAAGTCAAGGGAAAACTTTTACAGAAGCAGAAGTTATCACTTTATTACAACAACTTTTACCTGTTTTATCCTATATTCACTCTTTAGATGTAGTTCACCGCGATATTTCTCCTGATAATTTAATTTGGCGGCGTTCTGATAATTTACCTGTACTGATTGACTTTGGTGGTGTGAAGCAATTACCAGCTTCTCAGGGTTTTTGGTTTACTAAGTTGGCTGTCAATCATACTCTGTTGGGTAAAAAAGGCTACGCGCCAGAAGAACAATTACGACAAGGAAAGGTATATTTCAACAGTGATTTATATTCTTTGGCGGTGACAGCGTTAGTTTTATTGACAGGGAAAGAACCGCAAAAACTATACGACAG
The DNA here is from genome assembly GCF_963920945.1 of Anabaena sp. CCY 9402-a. NCBI lineage: Bacteria > Bacillati > Cyanobacteriota > Cyanophyceae > Nostocales > Nostocaceae > Anabaena > Anabaena sp. CCY 9402-a. Next base: position 130,553 of record NZ_CAWUDL010000003.1, on the reverse strand, counting down.
CTATCAAGGAATTTGGCGTTGGGGTAGGGAAATTAATGTCAGCTTTAAGCTAGAAGCTGTGTTAAAAAAGATGTTGGCGTATAAACCAAGCGATCGCTATCAAAATGCTGATCTAATTCTCAAAGATTTACCATCACCAGATGTGACTAAACCACCTGTGACTCATCTTACCAAGATCAAGACAATGATAGTTGCCCCTGGACGTAAAGCAGGGGTAATCGTTAGTAAATTCCATAACAAAACTCAAGCCGTAGCCCAAAAGTTACCTCTCCCTGGTTGGCTACGTCCTTTTGCAGTCAGTTTTGGGGGAACGGCTTTAATTATATTGACTGGTGCAGGGACTTTTGCGGTAGTAAACTCACTGATTCGAGGTGTCTCTTCAATCACTCCACCACAAATTTCTTTACCCCAAATACCATCGTTATCTAGTCCTACTAGTCAACCAGTTAGTGACAAAAATAAAATTACCCTGAGTCAAGTTTTAAGTCGTCGCCAACAATTAGAAATTCCTGAACCCTTTTTTACCCGGACAGTAGACGGCTTATTCCATACCCAAAAACCAGAGTTAAACGGACGTAGCCTCACTTCTAACCCAGAAGATGCAGGTTTGCGAGATGAATGGTCTGCCGTCGCTAGCGATTTATTGAATAAAATAGAACAGGCTAAACTCAGTACAGCAACTCGCCGTCAACTGGGAAGCTATACAGAGAGAGATTATCAAACTTGGAGACGACAAGCTCGTTCTGGACAACTAGGAAATTACACAGTCAGCGATTTAAATAAGGATACCAATCAAAAATTTGATCAGTTGTTTCCAGGTCAAGACCGTGGGAAACTGAATCAACGGACTTTAGGTCAAGTTTGGTATGCGATCGCAGATGAACAAGTGAAAAATAGGGGACAGATGAGAGGTGACAGGTGACAGTGAAGAAGATCAGGGAGAATTGAATTTTGCCTCAATGACTAATGAGTAATGAATAACATTCAACCAGGGCTAACTTTAGGCGATCGCTATGTGATTGTACGTCAAATCGGTCAGGGAGGATTTGGACGGACTTATTTAGCTGAAGATATTAACCGTTTTCGCGAACTTTGTGTTTTAAAGGAATTTTGTCCCCAAGTTCAAACAGACTACGTTTTACAAAAAGCAGAAGAACTATTTCAGCGTGAAGCTAGTGTTCTCTATAAGTTACAACATCCCCAAATTCCTCGCTTTCGGGAACAGTTTCACATTAATTTGGAAGGTAAAGAATATTTATTTTTAGTCCAAGATTATATAGAAGGACAAAATTATAGTTATTTATTAAATAGCCGTAAACAACAGGGTTTACGATTTACAGAATTAGAAATTAAGCAACTTTTACAGCAAATTTTACCAGTGTTGAATTATATCCATTCCTTGGGTGTGATTCATCGTGATATTTCGCCAGATAATTTAATTCTTCGCACTTTTGACCAGCTACCAATATTAATTGATTTTGGTGGTGTCAAACAAGTAGTAGCCGCCGTTGCTTCCCAATATTATCAACAGGGGATAGCTACACCGCCTCCAGTCGCTACCCTACTAGGTAAGGTGGGATTCGCACCACCAGAACAAATGCAAACCGGTGCAGTGTCTCCCCATAGTGATTTGTATGCTTTGGCGGTGACTGCAATAGTTTTATTGACGGGTAAACAACCCCAAGAATTAGTCGATAATTATAATCTTTCTTGGCAATGGCGAAGGGAAATTACCCTCAGTCCGCTATTAGGACAAGTATTAGATCAAATGTTAGCTCCTCGACCGGGCGATCGCTATCAGTCAGCCCAACAAGTTCTCGAAGCACTCAATTCTCCACCAGTACATTATCCCCCCACTCAAGCACCCATCCCCCCAGTCGCACCGACATCAGCAACTCTAGCTGTCTCGCCTACTCCCCCTATTGTTCCTATTCCCCCTGCTTCTCTTCCTCCCGAACCTAACAATCAATGGACATCAACTAAAACTTTTCTAGCAGTGTTGGTGTTAGTTACTACTGGGGGATTAATTTGGTGGGGAGTTGGCGGAAGAACTGGTAATCAAGTCATAGTCGATTCTACACCAACACCAACTATTACCCAGCCTACCAATCCTCTAGATAAATACTCGCCCACAGAACGACGACGCAAACAAAGATTAAGCGATCGCCGTCAACAATTAGGGATAGACTTTAATTTCTACGTTAATTTAGTCAATCAAAGTTTTTGGGAGCAAAATCCCAGTTTAAAGGGACGTACCCTCAGCGATGAACCAGAGGATGAAAGTTTACGGGGAGAATGGGATAAAATCGCTGGTGAATTACTCGAAAAGCTTGTACCATTAAGTACCAAAGCACGACGGCAATTAGGTACTTATACTGCCGCAGAACGCGATCGCTGGAAGGTGGATATCAATCAAGTTAATGTTAGTAGTCGCGCTTTGTATGATTTGGGTGATGCGGCTTTTTTTAACGCCTTCCCAAAACGAAAAGGACAAGACTTCATCAATCAGCCTATAGGACAAGTTTGGCACGCTTTTGTTAGTGACAAACTTAACGCCATCATTGCAGGTAGTGCTTTCCAAAAAATCGTTTTTGATCAAGATGCTATTAATAAAACTATCAGTGGTAATCTTAACCCTGGTGTGGGTAAAGTTTTTATTGCTGATTTAGCTCAAAATCAAACTTTAGATTTCCAACTACAAGCAAATCCCCAAGTTTTGTTATCAATTTATTCGCCTTCTGGGAAAATTATATTTTTAGAAGATTCTACGCAACGGACTTTAACAACAGAACTACCAGAATCGGGATTTTATGAATTTGTTGTGGTGTCCACTGCATCCACATCAGCAGATTATCAACTCAGCCTTACAGTCAAAAATCCCACCCCACCAGAACCAACACCAACTCCCACAGAAACACCCACACCCACACCCACAGAAACCCCGACAGAAACACCAACACCAACCCCTAATTAAATACTAAAGCTTGAAATTCATCAATTAGTTTTTACGGGGTAGCTTAAGCGTAAAAATACTGCCTTGACCTAATTCACTCTGCACATCTATACTACCGTGGTGTGCTAGGATAATTGCTTGAGCGATCGCTAATCCTAATCCAGAACCGCCAGTGCTACGAGAGCGATCGCTATGCACTCGATAAAAGCGATCAAAAATGTGTGATAATTCTGACTGAGGAATACTAATACCTGTATCCTGAATTTGAATCACAGCATAATTATCACTACGGTTTAAAGCAACTATTACTTTACCACCTGATGGTGTATACTGAATAGCATTGATAGTTAAGTTAGAAATCAAACGATAAAGCTGGTCTTGATTAGCGATAATATTTACAGGTGTCGATACCAGAATCCGAGATGTGAGGGTGATATTTGTGGCGATCGCTAATGCTGCAAACTCTTCTATTAAGTCATTAATAATATCATCTAAACAACAAATCTCACGCCGCATTGGCACAGGTTGACTATCTAAACGAGATAGTAATAATAAATCAGTTACAAGATTAGTCAAACGCTGATTTTGACGGTGTAGAGTTTGTAAAGTTTCCCGCGCCTCTACTTCATCCAATTGTGACATCAAAAGTGCTGATTCTACAGTTGCTTGAGTAGCTGCTAAAGGTGTGCGTAATTCGTGGGCTGCATCGGCTGTAAATTGTTGAATTTGTCTGTATGATTTATAAATTGGTTGCATTGCTAATCTAGCTAACCACCAACTAGCAAGACCAACTAAAGTAATAACAATTGGCGAACCCAATACTAATATGAGCTTAACCGCATCTAAATAACTATTAAAATCTTCAATACTCCGCCCGACTTGAATGTAACCCCAATCACGATTATTTTGGGTATGTAAAGTTAAAGAAATTTGATGATAGACCTTACCTTTATTATCTTTGAGAGTTTGCCATAATTCTCGATTAAATTCTGGTGATAGCCCTTCTGGATAAGCCCCAGCTATAGCAAATAAGCGTCCAGAATTATCAAAGAAACGCACATAATAATGGTCTTGATGAATAGCACTTAGGGTATGACGCTGAGAGTTTACTGGCTCGGAAATACACCTTTTTCCTACTATGCATATATTGGGTAAAAGAGTTTGTATGACTGGTTCTAATTGACCAGGTTGTTGTAATTTCAATTCAATACTATCATGCAATGTTCCCGCTACTGATTCTATTTCTTGGTCTAAGGTCATCCAATGAGCGTGAGACACAGCTTTGTAAACACCAATTCCACACAAACTTAAAATCACAGCCATCACCAGCGCGTACCACAACGCCAAACGTAAGCGGGTTTGCTGAAATAACTTATTTTGATTCATCGGTGAAATTAAATCTATATCCCAGACCATGTAATGTTTCAATCATATTTTCACAGCCACTATTAGCCAACTTGCGACGTAGTAACCTAACTTGTGCTGCAACTACATTACTTACAGGTTCTGCATTTACCTCCCAAAGTTGATAGCGAATTTGTTCAGAATTTAATATTTGATTGGGGTGCTTGATAAAATATTCTAGAAGTTGAAATTCTTTATTAGTTAAGATAATTTCCTGTTTATTCCCCGCAATACCTCTACTAATTACTTTACTATTACCATAATCTAAAGTGAGCTTTCCCACAGTTAATTCTTGGGGTTGAAATTGAGGCGATCGCCTCTGCAAAGCCCGCAATCTCGCTAACAGTTCCGCCATACCAAAGGGTTTGACTAAATAATCATCAGCCCCTGCATCTAACCCCATGACTTTATCTTCCATTCTATCTTTAGCTGTCAGTATTAACACAGGTAGAGGATTATGCCGATAACGTAATTTCTGGCATAATTCCAAACCAGAAATACCAGGAATCATCCAATCAAAAATAGCTAAAGTGTATTGTGTCCAACTACTTTCTAGATATGCCCACGCCTCATTACCATCTATCACCCAATCAACCAAGTATTTCTGTTGGGTAAGAGTTCGCTTAATAGCAGTACCCAAATCTGGTTCATCCTCAACAAGTAGCACTCTCATAAATTAAATTTCTTCATAACTCTGTGTCTTTGTGTCTCTGTGGTTAAAGACTTTTTTACCACAGAGACACAAAGACACAGAGAATCTCTACTAAATTTCATCCTAATTTCATTTTGAGATGAAATACTAGGGTGGGGTGCAGAATAACCCTTTTACCCCGTAACTCAGGATTTCTGATAGCGATGTTAAACTCTCTGTTTTTAATCATGCGTAGTGCCTCTGGTATACTAGCCAGCTTACTATTATTAGCGAGTCCCGCAGCAGTTCTAGCCCATGCTGGACACGGAAATGAATTTCAGGGAGGAAATGAAGCATCGGCTAATAGTTCGGTTCAGGTAGATACAGAAACGGCTCAAAGGTTAGGAATAAAAGTTACACCAGTCAAATCACAGCAACTAGCTATCAGCATTAAAACTACAGGTAAAATAGAAACCCTACCTAGTAAACAAGCAGAAGTTACTACACCCATTCCAGGGGCAAAAGTAGTTGAGTTGTTAGTAGAACCAGGTACTATAGTTAAGCAAGGTCAACCTGTTGCTGTCGTCACCAGTCCAGATTTAGCATCACTGCGCGTAGAGTCACAAGAGAAACTGGCTCAAGGTGAAGCAGATTTACAACAAGCTTTAGCAGATTTAAAATTAGCGCAACAAAATTATTATCGCTATCAACAAATTGCGGCTGCTGAAATTACTGAAGCTGAAAGTCAAGTAGCATTTGCTCAAGAAAAATATAACAAAGACAAAGATTTAGCTGAGGCGGGTGCTTTACCCCAAAGGAATGCTTTAGAATCTCAAACTCAGCTAGCCCAGGCGAAAGCGCAACTGACGAAAGCTAATAGTCGCCGGGAAGTCATCGCCGCAGAAAATCAACTCAAACGCGCCCAGGCTCATGTTACAGTTGCCAAATCTCGAATTAGTCTCAGCAGTGCAAACTATGGAACTCGCTTGCAACAATTAGGCATCCGTAGTAATAGCAAAGGACTTGTGACAATAACAGCACCAATTTCTGGGAAGGTTGCGGATAGAGAAGTTACTATCGGTCAAACCTTTAATGATGCAGGTGGCAAATTAATGACGATTGTTAATGATAATCGGGTGTTTGCTACAGCTAATATTTACGAAAAAGATTTAGATAAAGTTCGTCAAGGTCAACGGGTTAATGTCAAAGTGGCTGCTTTACCTGACCGCACATTTACAGGACGCATTACTATTATTGATTCGGCGGTGACAGGGGAGACGCGGGTTGTCCCAGTAAAAGCGGAAATTAATAATCCTGGTGGTGTACTTAAACCTGGGATGTTTGCTGAATTGGAAGTCCTCACCAACCAAACTTCATCAGCAGTGTTAGCTATTCCCTCTACAGCCGTTGTTGATGTTAATGGTAAGGAACAGGTTTATATCCAAAATGGTAATGCTTACCAAGGAGTTGATGTTACTTTGGGTCGAACCTCTGGGGATATGGTTGAGGTGAAGATGGGTTTATTTGCAGGGGATTTAGTAGTAACTCAGCGTGCGCCGCAACTATACGCGCAGTCTTTGCTTGGGGGAAATAAATCTAATCAAAATGACCATGAACATGGGGAAGCTACTACAGGTGTAACATCGAATCTGCCTGTACCACTGTGGTTATTGGGGGTTGGTGGAGGGAGTTTATTAATTATAGGCGCATTTTTTGGGGGTGCTGTTTGGTCTCGGCGGCGGATATCGGCGGTGAATTTGAGTTTGGATTTGTCTCATGCAGAGACGCAGAGGCGCAGAGAGTTGGAGTGAGTTTTTTGGTGTTTGGAGTTGGGAAATGTTAAATAGCATCCTTAAGTGGTCGATTGTTCAACGGTGGTTGGTGGTGTTGGGAGCAGTTGTAGTTACGTTTTTGGGTGTGTACAATCTGACTCAAATGCCATTGGATGTGTTTCCTGATTTTGCACCGCCGCAAGTTGAGATTCAAACTGAAGCCCCAGGACTCGCTCCAGAAGAGGTAGAATCGCTGGTGACTTTGCCGATTGAAAGTTCTGTGAATGGTACACCGGGGGTGGAAACGGTACGTTCTTCCTCGGCGGTGGGAATTTCGGTGGTGAAGGTGATTTTTAAGTGGGGGACGAATGTTTATCAGGCTCGTCAGTTGGTGATGGAACGATTGCAACAGGTGCAGGAGAAGTTACCATCAGGTGTAGAAAATCCCCAAATTTCGCCGATTACTTCCCCGATTGGGACTGTGTTGCAGTATGCTTTCACTGCTGACACAACGCCACTGATGGAAGTGCGGCGTTTGGTTGACAGGGATGTGACGAATCGACTGTTGGCTGTATCTGGGGTTTCTCAAGTGATTGCTTATGGTGGTGATGTTCGTCAATATCAGGTTTTAGTTGACCCGGCGAAGCTGAAAGCATTTAATGTCACTTTGGATGAGGTGACAGCAGCTACAAAAGCCGCTAATGTGAATGCATCTGGTGGTTTTTTAATTAACCCCGACCAAGAAATTATCATTCGGGGACTGGGACGGGTTAAATCTATTGAACAGTTGGCTAACTCTGCTGTGACAGCCCGTAATGGTACGCCTGTTTTACTTAAAGATGTCGCATCTGTGCAGATTGGCGCAGCTTTAAAACGTGGTGATGGTAGTCTCAATGGTCAGCTTGCGATTGTGGTGATGGTGAATAAACAGCCGCAGTATGATACACCGACTGTAACTAAAGCAATTGAAAAGGCGATCTCAGAGGTAAAATTAGCATTACCCCCAGACGTGAAAGTTACAGAAACTTTTCGCCAGGAAAGTTTTATTGCCGCAGCTATTGAAAATGTTACCAGTTCTCTCCGTGATGGTACTATTATTGTCGCTGTTATCTTGCTGCTGTTTTTGATGAACTGGCGCACGGCTGTAATTACTCTGAGTGCCATTCCTCTATCAGTTTTAATTGGGATGTTGATTCTCAATTTATTTAGTCAGGCAATTAACACCATAACTTTGGGTGGTTTAGCTGTGGCTATTGGTTCGGTAGTGGATGACTCAATTGTTGATATGGAAAACTGCTACCGAGGGTTACGTAAAAATCAAGCTGCAAGCAATCCTGTTCATCCCTTTAAAGTAGTTTACGATACCTCAGTTGAAGTCAGAGTCAGCGTCATTTTTTCTACAGTCATTATTGCCGTAGTCTTTGCACCTATTTTCATGCTTACGGGTGTAGAAGGGCGCATATTTGCCCCGATGGGTGTGGCTTATTTGGTATCAATTTTTGCGTCTACCTTTGTAGCTATGACGCTGTCGCCTGCATTGTGCGCGATTTTATTAGCCAATCGCCAGTTACCTTCAGATGATACTTGGGTAAATGCCTTATCACAGCGACTTTATCAACCGTTGCTCAATTTTTCGCTGCGCTTCCCGACGATTATCTTGGCAATTGCGGGGGCTAGTTTAGTTGCATCTCTAATAATTTTACCAAGTTTGGGTAGGGTTTTTCTGCCGGAGTTCCAAGAACCATCTTTAGTCAATGCTGTGCTGCTGTATCCAGGGAGTTCTCTGTCAGCCACGAATCAAGTCGGGTTCGTTATGCAAGAGGCTTTGAAAGGTGACAAGCGATTTAGCACAGTCCAGTTACGAGCCGGACGCGCTCCTGGTGATGCTGATGCTGGTGGCGTGAATTTGGGACATTTAGATGTGGAATTGACTAAGGACGGCTTACAAGATAGGAAAGGAAGCATTGAGAAGTTACGGGCAGAATTTGCCAAAATACCGGGAGTTGCCCCTAGTATTGGCGGCTTTATTTCTCACCGCATGGATGAGGTATTATCAGGAGTGAGAAGTGCGATCGCAATCAAAATTTTTGGCTCAGATTTAGGCGAACTGCGTCACATTGGTTCTGAGGTGCAAGCGGCTGTCAAAGATATACCGGGACTGGTAGATTTACAACTTGAACCCCAAGTCCCCATTAAGCAGGTACAAATTAAATTTTCCAGAACCGCCGCAGCTCGCTATGGTTTAACAGTCGGTCAACTAGCAGAAGTGACCGAAACTGCTTTGAATGGGCGGGTTGTCTCTCAAGTTTTGGAAGGACAGCAATTATTTGATTTGGTTGTGTGGTTGCAACCAGAAGCACGCAATAATTTAGAAATTATCCGCAACTTATTAGTAGATACCCCCACAGGGCAGAAAATCCCCCTAGCTCAAGTCGCCAGCGTTGACTATGGAACAGGCCCCAACACAATTAACCGGGAAAATGTCTCACGTTTAATTGTAGTTTCTGCTAATGTTTCCGGGCGAGATTTAGGTTCTGTCGTTGATGAAATTCAAGCTAAAGTACAGCAATCAATTCAGTTACCTACAGGTTATTTCATTCAATACGGCGGACAATTTGAATCAGAACAACGCGCTACCCAAAACTTACTAGTATTTGGAAGTTTAGCAATTGTAATTATTGCTGTCTTGATGTACTTTGCAGTTAAATCTGTTGCTGCCATGCTAATGATTATGATTAACCTACCTCTAGCATTGGTAGGAGGTATATTTTCCATTGCTTTAAGTGGCGGAATTATCTCTGTAGCTTCCTTAGTCGGGTTTATTACTCTATTTGGTGTAGCCACACGCAACGGACTTTTATTAGTAGATAATTACAATCAGAAATTAGCCCAGGGTTTGCCTTTAAAGACAGTAATTTTGACAGGTTCAATGGAACGCTTAGTTGCTATTTTAATGACAGCTTTGACTTCCGCTTTGGGCATGATACCTTTGATAATTGGCATAGGTGCAGGTAAAGAAATTCTCCAGCCTTTAGCTATAGTGGTACTGGGAGGTTTGTTTACTTCTACAGGGTTAACATTATTAGTTTTACCTGCTTTATATGCTCAGTTCGGTAAATTCTTGCTGCCTAAAAAACCGCTTTCAGATGTCGAATCAGGAAAGGGAATGACATCAGTTTTTGAGTAATCCCAATTCTATATGAATTTGCACAGTACCCATTGTAAAGGGGCTACGGTGTCTACGCAAGTTGCTTCATCGGCATTGCCAATGCAACGCTTGACATTGCTAATGCAACGCCTGAAATTGTTAATGCAACGCTTGACATTGCTAATGCAACGCTTGACATTGCTAATGCAACGCTTGACATTATTAATGCAACGCCTAACAAGGCTAAAATCTGGGGTTTGTGAAGTAAGAGTTCGTAGTAAGGACTTTAGTCCTTAGATGAGGACTAAACTCTCTACGAGACGCTAGGCGTAGCTTGCTTCCCCGCAGGGGTACACTACAAACTATTTTCTTAACTGAACTGTATTGGATTTAAGCCAACTTCGCCCGACGCAACATTACAGCATTAATTGCCACAATCACAGTTGACAAACTCATTAATAATGCTCCCACCGCCGGTGAAAGTAAAATTCCCCAAGTGTAAAGCACACCAGCCGCCAGAGGAATAGCAATCACGTTGTAACCTGTCGCCCATGCAAGATTTTGAATCATTTTGCTGTAGGTTTTTTGGGCTAAATTCAGGGCTTTAACTGCGTCTAAGGGATCATTTTCAATTAACACTAAATCCGCAGATTCAATTGCTACATTAGTTCCTGCACCGATCGCAATTATAGTCAACCAGTAGGCTGTCCGGTCTGCTAAGACTTGATATCTACTTCTAGAACCCTGCGCCTCTTCTACCAAGCGCATAATCTGATTAATCGTAGTTTCGCCACCTACACGAGTCACTTTAACTTTAACTGAACCCTCACCGTTTACCGAACCAGCTACTACTTCATCCCCTTCTTGTTTAGCAACTGGACGAGATTCACCTGTGAGAAAGGATTCATTAATGCTGCTTTCTCCCTCAATCACAATCCCATCATTGGGGACTTGCTCCCCTGGACGAATCAAAACAATATCTTCTGCTTGAATTTCGCTGACCGGCACATCTTCAACTTGACCGTTAGTGAGGCGATGGGCTTGGGCAGGTAAAAGTTGTGCTAAATTTTCTAAAGCCCGGCTAGCACTTTGTACAGAAGCCATTTCAATCCAGTGACCCAGCAGCATAATATCTACTAGGGTTGCTAGCTCCCAATAAAAAGGCATCCCCCTCAAACCAAGAGAAACAGCCAAACTGTACGTAAATGCAACCGTAATTGCTAGCGCAATCAAAGTCATCATCCCGATTTGGCTGTGCAGTTCATTCCAAGCACCTTTGAGAAATACCCAACCACCGTAAAAATAGATGATGATGCCTAAAATTGGGTTAATCCACTCCGAACCAGGAAAAGCGATCGCTTCGTAATTCAACCAATCTTGTAGTTGGGTAGAAAAATACAAGATGGGCAAAGTTAACAGCAGACAGATAAAAAAGCGACGTTTGAAAATTTCCGGGCTATGTCCAGCGTGTTTACCATGTTGTAAATGCCCTGGTTGATGCTCAGAATGGTGTTCATGTTCGTAGTGTTCGTGAGTCGGATGTGTAGCTGTTCTCCTATGATGATTTGTCATGATCAATAGCACTCATTAGTATTTTGTTGGCATTTAATTCCAATCCTCTAATATTCCCCAATAGATTCAAACATAAAAACCCAAATTCCGTGGTACTTTCATAATTACGAATTACTTTAACTTCCCATCATTTGGTTCATCTTTTCCATCATTTGATTCATTTTCTGCATACTTCTCATCGCTTCTTGCATTTGCCTCATCATTTGTTGATGGTGTTGTTCTCTTTGTTGTGGAGTCATTCTTTGCATCATTTGCTGCATTTGTTCAGGTGTCATCTGAGACATTCTCTGCTGCATTCGACCCATATTGATTTGCATTTGTCCCATCATTTGCTGCATCTGTCCCATCTGTGTCATCATTTCTCGGCGATGCTGACCCATCTGTTGTAAGTTCATTTCTGAACGTTGCTGAGAAGGTTGAGTTTGAGCAATTGAAGGAACAGCACTCAATCCTAATAGAGTGAGAGCAGTAACAAAATAATTAACGAAATTTGTATTTTTCATCATTTTCTACTGGCTTTTTAAAGTCAAGGTTTTAAATTCACCGTATATTATTGTGCTGGATAAAAAATCAACTAATAGATATAAATTAATTGTCATAATTGGAGAAACTCTAATACTTAGAGTATTACTCAAGATTTTGCTTCAGTAATACCAGAATCCTGAGTGTTAGAGTTGAGGCAACTTTGTAAAATTGCCTATCAGGACTCTTCTACAAACCAAACTCTTGTTTGAGTTGAGCTACCCAAGTTTTGATTCGTTCCTCTGTCAAGTCCGCTTGATTATCTTCGTCAAGAGCAAGTCCTACAAATTTCCCATCACGGAGTGCTTTAGACTCACTAAACTCATAGTTATCTGTAGGCCAATAACCCACAGTTTTACCACCTAATTCCACAATTTTTTCTTCGAGAATGCCCATTGCATCTTGAAAGGTATCAGGATAACCAACCTGATCCCCTGCACCAAAATAAGCTACTTTCTTCCCAGAAAAATCAACATTATCTAGCTCATCATAAAAACCTTCCCAGTCGCTTTGTAATTCACCAATATTCCAGGTGGGGCAGCCAATAATGATATAATTATATTTATTGAACTCACTCAATTCTACTTGAGAGACATCATGCAATTCTACAGTATGTTTATCACCAAACTGTTGTTGAATCATTTCTGATTCTGTTTGGGTATTGCCTGTTTGAGTACCAAAAAATAACCCTATATTAGCCATAATTAATCCTTGTGAATCTGGGAATTAAATATTTTGCGAGTGTAGTGTAATTCGGATACTACTTGATGATGGTACACTCTACTTTGAATTTAGCTTGTCCCTTGACTTTAATTTAAAAATTTCCTATCGCTCAAACATCTTCCAAATGGGATAAAAAAATTTATGTCTGATGTAATATACCAAATTTCATCTTATTTTCATTTTTGTATTTTTAGCTAAAAATGTAGACAATATTTTCTTTATAAAAGTAAATATTGTCTACATCTTAAAATCTCGCCGTTGACTCTTCACTTAACTAGAGAGTATAAACTCACAAAAATAGGTTGGAAATACGAATACTAAAAATCTCTTACAAGGTGTTAACAATGTACAAACGTTTTTCTGATTGGATGAGTAAATTGCCTCGTTATTTGTTGGCAGTAATTGTTACCACTGGAGTTGTAGCAACTGCCTACATAACATTCAATTTAATGAGCCAAGGAGAGAATGTCACAGCTAGTAATCATCTACAAGTATTAGCGAGTAATTCTACATCACTGCTCAACGTCAGTGTTTGGGATCAGCAAACCGAATCCTATTCAGGAACAAGAGACGTTAAAGTTTATCGTAGTCCGGCTTGTACCTGCTGCGGAAATTGGATAAAACACATCCAAAAGCACGGGTTTAAAATCCAAGCTGATATCAAAACTGACGAGATGGAAGCTATCAAACAAAAGTACAATTTACCTCCAGATTTAGCATCTTGTCATACAGCAATTATTGACGGTTACGTGATGGAAGGACATATTCCCGCCGATGATATCAAGCTTTTTCTGCAACAACAGCCCCAACTTGCAGGTTTAGCTGTACCAGGAATGGCTATAGGAACGCCAGGAATGGAATCGGGAAATACAAAGCAGCCCTTTACAGTCATGGAGTTTAATCATCAGGGGGAAGTTCAAATATTTAAAAAATATCAATCTTATTAATTGCAGAATTTAATTATCGGACTCCTATTGGATTCTTGAAGCGACTCAGTTTGAGTCAGTTGTAGCTATCCAGCGACTGACTGTATGAGCTTTGTCAGTCGCTGTGCAAATTTTAACGCTTATTCAAAGCAGCCCGTAACTGCTTCAGAACTTTACCAATTTCTAAAAATTGTGGGTCTTTCGCCAATTTCTGAACAACTTCAGGACTGCTTTCCATCACAATATTATTGTAAGCAGTAATAGCAGCATTTAACTTATTCAGATCCACACTTGGTTTAACTACATTTTGAGCAACTTCTTTTTTTAACCCCTTAACACCAGCTACTAAATGCGCTGGTTTTAAAGACCCCATATCAACACCAGATGTAGATGCTGATGACTGACTAATCATCCCCTGAAGAGCGTTAACCAGACGTCGTATTGCAGATGGTGAAACACCTAAATTACCTAAAGAACTTTGTAACTGATTGACAGAATTTTCTGCATCAGCACCACCTTGTAAAATAACTACAATAATGGCAAATACACTATTAGAACTACCCGCACAACTCAAGACAGTACCATCAACACCAACACTACAGACAGTACCATCAACACCAACACTACTGACTGCTACTGAGCTATTAGCATCTTCAGCTTGTTCCAATATCTCATTAGCCGCTTCATTGACATTGTTCTGAATTTCTGGTGATGTACTAATATTCACCTCAGAATCACCACTGTTTATTTCGACATTAGTACCAGGTACAGCTTCAAGCGGTGGCTCTGTTGCAGGGCTAAGATTATCACCAGATGAGGTAGCAGAATCATCACTAACACCGACTACATTAGCACTACCTGCATTTACTCTCAGGGGCGCACTGACTAAACAAGTCAATAAAATTAATACTAAACCTAAATTGAGAGGTAAGTTTTGTTTTTTCATGACTATTGCTGCTAAAGATTGTGTCCGGTTGATTACTTATTAAACTCGAAAAAAACCACCTCATCAAAGCTATGTTTGATTTTCCTTACCTGCAAGCTGGGTGGGTTTTAATGACCGAGAAAAACATAACTACTTATCTGCACCTGATATCCTTTATTTCCAAAATAACTCAACATCTAAAACCGAAAAGTATACCCTGCACTTAAAGTAAACCCAAGACCAGTTTCAAAATTGCTGGTTACATCCGTGAAAATAGTATTGATAACTATAGGAGTATCTTTTAATGGTGCAAAAGATGCTCCCATATTGAGGCGATTTCCTGTCCAGCTAGTAACCAAAGATATTTCTGGAATAATTCTTAAACCCAGACTTCCAAAAAGATTTATAGCATTATCACCTGCTTCTATCGCACCCTTAGAACGAAAACTACCACTACCAAGACCCGCAGAAAGCGTGAGAGGTAATTTATGATTTGGGTTATTTGGTTGCAGTGGAAATGACTTAGTAACTACCCCATAAATAGTATCTTGAGCATCGGTAACATCTCCCCATTTCACAGCATTTGACCAACCAACAGCTACAGCCGTACCATCGGTAAAATATTTGTGTAGCTTAAAACCGACACCGCCACTATCGCCAAAATCAAAATTATCACCACCGCCGACACTAGTAATATTGACGTTAACTTCCAACCCTACAGATTTAACTGCATCACCTAAACCGAAACCCACCGACAACGAACCGTCTACATTATCCTTATCTTTATCAAGCGGGAAACTTAAACCACCCCCAATATAGGCTTGACCGAAACTTGCACCATAAGCAGAGGGAGTACCCGCAGCTGAACCAGGAGCAGCTTTAGGAGTCTTACGAACTCTGACTATTGGTTCAATTAACAGTTCTTGGCGCAATTGATTAGTATCGCCTAGTGTGTCACCTACTACCCCAGAAGAGTCAGTTTGTGCAATGATTTGAGTTTGATTTTGGGGCTTTAATTGCTCATCAGATTCTAATACATTTTCTGCTAAAATTTCCCCCATCCCTGCATTTGAGTGAGTGGAAAACATTTCAGTAGTATCAACACCAATAAATTCTGGGGTCTGAATATTTTGACTTTTTACAGCCTCTATGGTTCTAGATGAGAGGTACAGTTGCTTTGCGTCTGATAAAGAGGGGTTTTCTATATCCTGGGAAAAGTCAGTTTGAATGCTAGTCTGAGAACTATTAGTTTCAGATAAAGTTTGAGTAAAACTTAATTCTATTTGTGAATCAGTAACGACATGATCTGAAGCTTCTGCTGATGGGACGGAAACAACCGTTAAACCTAGCAGAGAAGTTACTAAAGTTGTGCCTAAGTTTAGATGACTACACCTTGTACGATTAGCTTTAAAAAGAGCAGGGTGGCTAATAATGTTATATTTTTGTTTATGTTTGGGAGTCACTGCAATATTCCTTCATGTTTTTTGTTAAAAAAAAGCCACAAGCGCAAGATGAATTTATACTCACAACATTGTCAGAACAAACAGTATTTTTACTGTTTTAATTCATAATCAACATTTAGTCCTCAGAGGATATGAGGAACTGTTGGACAAAGATGGCAATCCTAGTGAATTTGTAATATATCTAACATTCAATAATCCCAATATCTAAGTGATATCGGGGTTATACGACCCTAAACTATGTTTCATCAGTAACGGAACATTCTCAGGATTATTATTGATTTACATTCTGCATATAGCTCAAAGTTCATGCTTTTCCAGGTCATTTAAATGTTCCAAGCTACTCGTCGCCGTTTGGCTATTTGGTACACTGCTGTAACTGCGGTATTACTCTTACTATTCGCCAGTGGTGTATATTTATATGTCCGCAACACCTTAATTGAGCGCGTTGATGATACGTTGAATCATGTAGTAGAGATAGTGGAGCGATCGCTAGTCATTGAACCAATTAACGATGAGCCTGAGCAATTCCGTATTAATGTAGAAGCCAGTTTTCGCACCAATGCGGAGACAGTAGAAGATGACCACATTGATTTAGAGTGGTTTAGTTCTACTGGTGAGTTAATTTGGTCTACTTTTTCTGAACCTCTCAATATTCCCATTCATAGCGATCGCACTGGTGAAACTGTACGTATAGTTAAACAAGAGAGATGGGAAAACGCAGAAACTCCCAACTCAGCACGCGCTACTGCTAACCCAATTCAGCACTTAGGATCGGCTAAACGCCGCGCTACCGCTAACAGCGAGAAGTTGCAAGGAGGGTCTCCCTCCGGGCAAACTTCGGTGACTCAGGACTCAGCACTACTCTTGCGCCAAGTCACCCAACGTATAGAAGTAGGACGACAGGTTTTAGGATATCTGCGGGTGAGTCATCCTTGGTTTGAAGTGACTAAACCGAGTCGCCAGTTAATTTTTGATTTGGCGTTGGGTACGGGGTTAATGGTGCTGTCTGTAGCTGCTAGCGGCTGGTTTCTTTCAGGTAAGGCTATGCAACCTGTCGGCGAGTCTTACCAACGTCTGAAACAATTTACGGCTGATGCTTCCCATGAATTAAGAAGTCCCATCACGCTAATTCAAACTAATGTGCAAGTAGCCTTGACTGACTTGGAATTAACTCAAATCGAGACGACTGTTACTAAAAATTACCGCCAACAGTTAAAGGCGGTGGAACGGCTAACACAGCGTTTGGGTAGGTTAGTTAATGACCTACTATTCTTAGCACGTCAAGATAGTGGCATGAGTAAAGATGGCTTTGCAGCTTGTCCTGTGGATGCTTTGCTCATGGAGGTAGTGGAAGAACAACAACTGCTAGCGACAGAAAAAGCCATTACCTTAAACTTGCACCTAGTTGACTCTTCCCCTTTTGAAACTAGTCCGGAATTATTGGAAAATTGGTTCACACTGTGGGGTAACTGGGATCAATTGGTGCGTTTATTTACGAATTTGATTGGTAATGCTTTGCAATACACCCCAGCAGGTGGTGAGGTAAATGTAGAACTAGCACGGATAGATAGAATTCGCTACAACAGTGCTGCTTATTTGCAAATTAAGGTGAGTGATAGCGGTGTGGGGATTCCGGCTGAGGCTCTGCCAAAGTTATTTGACCGTTTTTATCGAGTCGATCCAGCACGCACCCATAAGACGGGTAATCTAGCTACAGACAATGCTACAGGTTCAGGATTAGGACTGGCGATCGCTCAAGCTATTGTCGAACATCACCACGGTCAAATTCAAGTAGAAAGCACTTTAAGTAAGGGTACTACTTTTATTATTACTTTACCAGTCACTCTTGAGTCTTAATTTCTTAACTAATATTTGTTTCCTGTGGTAGATGAATTGTCTTCACTTTATTTATTAACTTATTTACTAATGGTTGCATTATCACTGGTGAGATAACTAATTTTTTGTTGTCAAAAAAATGTAACAATGAAGTAATTTTTGGAGTATTAAATGTCAACTGCTATCCAAGAAAGAGATATTCCATTTTTAGAAAAAGTTAAAGTAGAAAGTGGTTTACCAGATGTCTATGATGCCAGAGATATCACAGAAGTAGTTTTTCGAGTCATGCGTGATTTAATGACTACAGAAGCGGCTGATCGCGTTGAAGAAGAATTACATGAACCAGCAGAAATCACTGATGATAAATCTCTGCAAATGGAAATTGCTGATTTGTGGCATGATACAAATCCGCTTGTGGGATTTCTGAGCCGGGTACGTCCACCCTGGCAAGGCCCTGGTATTTTTAAAATTGATAGCGATCGCTTTTTATTTCGAGTAGCTAATGAAGGCGGAATGCCCCCAAATGTAGATCGTGAACAAGCTGTTAAGGCTGTTTTTTCTGCCACTAAAGACGAATTGTCGTCAGAAAGAATAGAGGAAATTGCCAGTTGGCTACCCGACAAAGTTCGCCAACTTTGGGAAGAAGCTTAGTAAGAATGTTAACAAATAGTTAATTACTCAAGTAGGGGCGCAAGGAATTGCACTCCTACAGATTATTCATGTGTTGCCAATATTTCTGATTCACATTATACCACAGATATAAATACCAAATGTTTTAGTCTTGAGTTTCAAGTCTAAAGTTAGAGATATATAAAACAACTAGTTGCTAAATTTAAATGGCTGAAAACCTATATTGATATGCCAGATTTTGTCTTAATTTTTAGCAATGTAATTAACTACATCATAAATCTATATATTGAGCAAAATTAAACCTAATCAGGAGTAACTTATGAAGACATATTCTCAAAAACTATTTGGTGCTATCTGCGGAGGATTACTAATCGGTATACCTGTAATTCCTCAAGTAGCATCAGCACAGCAATCCATTCCCAAGGTAAATCCTTGTCCTAGCGTTTTCTACGAAGAACCTCATAACAATCGCGTTCTAGTACCTCAAGGTTGTCCTCCTAATGCGTTAACTCGCAGATTGGAAGCACAAGGACTTCTACCACCGATGACTCCCCCTGTTACCCAGACACCATACTCACAAGGTATGGGTGGGGAAGCACCACTATCACGTACTTCTGGAATCAATCCCTGTCCTCGCATTTATTATGAAGAACCTTTCAACTCTAGAAATGTAGTCCCCCAAGGATGTCCCCCCAACGCTCTCACCCAGCAAATGCAAGCACGGGGGATAAATCCAGAACAAATGATTCCCCCTCGCCCACCGGTTTCTGTAATTCAACCTCCCCTTCCCAGAGAACGCCAAGAACCCAGTGCTAGACTCGCCCTGGTGAATAATCAGGTTAACGTCCGGTTAGTAAATGATACTGGTGCTGAAGTAACTTATGAAGTCATTGGCGATACAGCACCGCGATCGCTACAGGGTAAATCAAATGTGATGCTGCGAGGTTTAAACGCACCTGTAACACTCACACTCTACCGTAAGGATGGCGGACTGGTTCAAGTGATTCCACAGCCGACATCAACCCAAGGAATGTTAGAAGTGCGATTGGACGAAACCACTAACTTTGGTCAAGATAAAGGTACAGTCAGAATCCAAGAGGATGGTACAGTATTTTTGAACTAGTCACCTGTCACCTGTCACCTGTCACCTGTCACCTGTTTCCCGCCGCTTTGACATTTGGGTTAAGCGATCGCGCAACAGCACTTCCTGTTGACGATCTTCTAGGGTTTGTGAAAGGATGATGGCTCTTTCATAAAAATTACGAGCAGTTGGGTAATTACCTAGCTGCTCGTAAAGTTGCGCATAGGATTGAAAAGATTTTAATTGTTCTGGCAAATTTTGTAATTCTTGCGCCAGAATTAAACGTTGTTGGAGTAACTCAAAAGCACGTTCGTAGCGGCCTACAGCACTGTGGGCGGTGACTAAACCATCAATCGCTCGGATTTGGTTAGCGCGATCGCGGTTCAGTCTAGCCATCCCCATCGCCGCGCCATAGGTAGCAATAGTATCTTGATAGTTACCAGCCGCTAGATAAGTATCACCTAAATTATTTAAAGTATTGAGTTCAGCACGCAGATCACCACTGCGGCGGCGGTAGATTAAAGCAGTTTCATAGAGCTTAATCGCTTTGTTATAATCGCCCTGTCTCGCTGATACCAAACCCAAATTACTTAAAGTTAATCCTTCCCCTTCTATATTTTTAACATTGCGAGCAATTATTAGTGCTTCCTCTAGGGTTTTGCCGGCGGGGATGGGTTCACCTACTTGCAAGAACAAAGTCCCAATATTATTTAAGGCAAAAATCTGAGATTGAAAGTCTTGAGTATCCCGTGCGATCGCTAAATGTCGGCGCAATGCGTCTTCACCTTCTTTATAGCGTCCCAGTTGAATATAAGCCTTTGCTAGTAAATCATAAGTTAAACCTTTAGCTCTGAGGTCACCAATCAAGTGATAAATCTCCAGTGCTTGCAAACTAGAGCCAATAGACTTTTCCGGGTAGCCACTAGCGTATTGCTGTTGACTAACACGTAATAACGCGTCTGCATCATCTCTGGATTGTCGTCCAAAAGAACTATTCAATGGACGATGCAACTGCTGAGTAATGTCAACTGCGTTCGCTACCAGAGGATTTAGTAGCACAGCCACCAGTAAAAAGTAAGAACTAAAAAATTTATATTTGTTCACCAACCCATAACGTGAAGTTTTAGGGATGGAGAATAAATTAAAAACAGTATGCCTTTGTCTCATAAAACTTACCCCTAGGATTTCGGGTTTAAGTAGAAGCTCGCAGAAATTAATCATGTTAGTATGAAGACTCATTAATCACGCGTATATACTTAGCTTACGATTCAACTAAATCTTCTTCCAAGTAGATGTCGCGGATATCTGCGGGTAATTTGTCCTCTAGCATACGATAGCCTTCCTGGAGAAAATTGGCTACATCAGGAGGCGTAATTTTTTCCCCTTCAGCTTGCAGATAAGCCGCAATGCGAGTTTCACTCCAGTGGAAAGTTTGAGCCATCAAGACCATTAATCTTAAAATTGGGGGGAGTTGGTCTAATGCCTGTTCGATATAGCACCATAACGGCGGTGAAGTGTCTTGCAGGGAATAATGTATGGATTCTGTTGGTGGTAGTTGAATTTCGTTAATGCAGACAGCCGTGATATTAATCAGCCAATTTTGCAAAGTCAAACCTTCCTGGCCAGGTGAGGGGTTGTTTAAATCCAGTCCACCGAGTTCATAATAAATGTGCCGCCAAGTTAGAGCAAATAGGTAGTCAGCTTGTACAGGCGATCGCGCCGAATGTTGAATCAAAGTGTAAACTATCGGGCTATAGCGGCAAAAAATAACTGTAAAGTATTTGCCAACATCGGGATTTTGCTGAAACAATTCCAGCAGTTCTTGATCACTATGATGAAAGAGGGACTTAACGAGCGGGTGGTTGGTTTCAGAAAAATGAGGAATTTGCATAAATCTTCCGGTGGATA
The DNA here is from genome assembly GCF_963920945.1 of Anabaena sp. CCY 9402-a. Lineage (NCBI taxonomy): Bacteria > Bacillati > Cyanobacteriota > Cyanophyceae > Nostocales > Nostocaceae > Anabaena > Anabaena sp. CCY 9402-a. Next base: position 109,059 of record NZ_CAWUDL010000003.1, on the reverse strand, counting down.
GTAGTTAAGATAGTATTGGCAATAAAATTTTTAGAGTCAGCCGTATAATATCTTGATGTTGGTCTATTTGGATTAAGACTCAGACAAGTTTAGTCTTGGTACACTAGAATAAAGACCTCTTGTCAGTCTTGATCGACAATAATAAAAGCGACTCCTTTATATAATTTCTAATTTGTTCATGGTTATAGCAGCTAGTGTGATATCGTTCCTGCTCCCGCCTTTGACTTTAGGCTCTTTCTTGCCCTCCTTACCCCTAGATAGCCTGTTTTCCACCCAAGGTATTATGGTGATGCTACTAGCAGCCTATGCAGGTGCTATGTGGCTATTCCTCACCAGTGCGCCCAAAGTGCATACTGTGATGGTGTCTGATTTAGAAGTTGCCCGACAATTATATGAAGGGTTGCTAGATTTGCCAGCCGCAGAAGTACCATTGCACTACTACTACAACTACGAACAAACCATAGGCGCGACGGGGATCGATCCGTTATATATGTCCACCAGTCCCACTTGGTCAGGTAAAACCATGAACAACGGCAATGATGGACTATGGTATCAACTAAAGAAAAACACCCAACTCCACGTTATTACTGGTGCGAGTTTAGGTACTAAAAATCAGCAACGTCACGTTTGTTTTGATCGTGACTGCTTAGAAATGGTTTTATTGCGCGTAGAAACACGGGGGTTAAAGTTTAAGATTCGTAATCAAAAACCCCTAAATTTTCTAGTTAAAGATTATGAAGGGCGGGTTATTGAAATAGCCGAAGTAGCGAATTAGTAATTAGTCATCTTATCGCATTGCTATTCTCATCTCCCCAAAAAAAATCGCTCTCCGCCCTGGATGAGCAACACGCTAAAAACGCTCAAAGCGGCATCCTCCATCCCGTAGCGAGTGTTTTTGGCTGTGCGTTTGTCCGGTAGCGACGACAAACGCTGCCGAAACGAACCGACGATGGTGTCGAATAAACCCCGTTCTTGCAACCGCTCTAGTTCTCTTGGATCTCTCCGATGTCATTATAATACCGAGATTCCCAGTGCTTGAACAGCTTCTTGCTAAAAGGGGAATTGCTGGGGTTTTGACTCAGAACTGGTGCGCGTACAGTACCTCCATCACGTCACAGATATAGGTGATACCCGAATAATCTTTGAAAAACTGCGCTGCGACCTCATCCGCAATCTTCACGGCCATATCCCGACTAGGGGTGAGTACCTCGAACTTTACATTAGTGTAGATGTCGCCAACGGTGGGTTGTCCCGACGAGCGCACGCCGCGACTGCCTTTACCTCCAGCGGCCACCACCGTATAACCGGTAGCACCGACTTCGTCGATGATCTTGGCGACCTTTTTCAGTAACACCTTTTCTGTGACGATGACGAGCTTGCTGGCTTTCTGGGTCATGTGGGTTACCTCCTGATACTTTCTATTACGACAATTCAAGGCAAAACCATCGAGTCTTACCTTGAACCATATCTTTAAGTTTATGCTAAAGATCGGCAAATCTACTAACCTCTATTGAGAAAAATTGACTCAGATTAGCGGAAGTATTTTATAAAAAACACTTATCCTTTTGACACGATGACCAGAGATATATAGGTGTTTTGAAAATAAAAGTAAAACTTATGATTTGAATTTGAAATTACTTAGCAGATCCATGTAGAGCGATCGCAAATTTGTAAGAATTTTAAGATAAAGTTAAGCACATATCTGCCAAACTCTAATATCTGAATCAAGGAGGAATTACAACGTGGATTTCTTGTTCGATTTCTTGATGCACTTCTAAATATAAACGTAAGAATATCGTTCAAGGCTAAAGCATAGATGTCTGTCTTCTGTTCGACATCAATGTCAGGTTTGAGCAACCGAGTCTCTCTACTTGAGACACTCTCCATTCACCGGTGAATTTCTGACAGGTGTTTCCGTAGCGGCGCGCAAGTACCCGCCACCGCCACACACATTCGATGAGCATGGAGCGTACACAATGAACAAGTTTGACTCAACTAAACTGCAAACCAGATTTGACAACACCAGCGAAGGCTGGCTAGTGCAGGTATATAGCGGCGATCGCCGCCTGCTCTGCGTACTCGATCCTTCTCACGCCTGGACTTTTTTGTTGGGCTGTGGGTTCGGTCTCATACTGGCGGTGGGGTGGTTTAACCTCGCCAGTTACAGTCCATCCAAGACTTATGTGCCGTCAACAACTCCCCCCGAAATGTGGATTGATTAGCTCAGGCATTGCTATAAGAGTGGTGTCCACGCAACTCTTCCGATTTGGCCCGCCCCATACCGTCCTCTGGTGAAAACAAGCAAACGCTAGCCAGTTCGACTGGACAGGTAGGATGGAGCAGGCCAGTCCCAAGTAGATCCAGTCAGGATAACTTTGACAAAGAAGTGCAGTCATAGAAAGCCATTCTTAATAGCAACAATGTATAGAGAAAATCCTATGATTGCAATTCACATTGACCAGAAATATATAGGTTTTTTGAGAATAAAAGGAAAACTTATGATTTGAATTTGAAATTACGTAGCAGATCCATGTAGAGCGATCGCAAATTTGTAAGGATTTTAAGATAAAGTTAATCACATATCTGCCGTCCTAACCTTTTTTGAATTCAAAATGCAAAATGCAAAATTAAGAAGAAGATTTATTGTGAATTAATTAATTCGCTCGTTCAAGCCCCCACTGAACTTTGTTCATTGGTCTTCCCTACGGGACGCTACGCGAACAATCAGTAGTAGGTTCAATCTCCTAATAATTGCAATTTTGAATTTTGAATTTGTCTTCAATCAGTAGTGGGTTCAAGCTCCTAATGATTGCAATTTTGAATTGAGAATTTTGAATACTTCTCTACGAGAGGCTACGCCTTAAGCGCAGCTATGCCGCAGGCTTTACGACAAGTGATACAGTGAGCAGTTCGACAGGCTCACTGTACCACCTGTCGAACTGCTCAGTACAAGTTTTGAATTGTTTTGACCCCTAATATCTGAATCAAGGAGGAATTACAACATGGATTTCTTTTCCGATTTCTTGACGAAATTCGGGGCGCAATTGCAGTCCCCGACACTGAGCTTTCTGATTGGTGGTATAGTCATTGCCGCCCTCGGTAGCCAACTGCAAATTCCAGATGCGATATATAAGTTCATCGTCTTCATGCTCCTCATCAAAGTCGGACTGAGCGGCGGCATTGCAATCCGCAATTCCAATCTGACGGAGATGCTGTTGCCCGGGCTGTTCGCCGTGGTAACGGGTATCCTGATCGTGTTCATCGGGCGATACACCTTGGCCAAGCTGCCGGGCATCAGAACAGTGGATGCCGTTGCGACGGCGGGCTTGTTCGGTGCCGTGAGTGGCTCTACCCTAGCCGCCGGCATAACGGTAATGGAAGCGCAAGGCATGAAATACGAACCCTGGGCTGGCGCACTCTATCCCTTCATGGACATCCCCGCGCTCGTGACTGCGATCGTCGTGGCCAGCATTTATACCAGCAAGAAGCGCGACAAGTATGACAGCCAGGAGGAATATCTCAGCAAGCAGGCAGTTACCGCAGGCGAATATCCCAGCGAGCAGGAGTATCCCACCACCAGGCAGGAGTATCTCAGCCAGCAGCGCACTACCGCAGGCAAGCGGGTCGAGATATGGCCCATCGTGCAGGAAAGCCTCCAGGGTTCTGCTCTATCGGCACTACTGCTCGGCCTCACTCTAGGCATAATAACCCGGCCGGAAAGTGTTTTTGAAAGCTTCTACGAGCCTCTCTTCCGAGGCCTGCTTTCAATACTAATGCTGATAATGGGGATGGAGGCTTGGTCAAGGATTGGCGAGCTACGCAAGGTAGCCCAGTGGTACGCCGTATATGCCCTGGTAGCACCGCTCCTGCATGGGTTTATTGCCTTCGGTCTCGGCATGATTGCCCACTACGCCACGGGGTTCAGCCCTGGCGGTGTCGCGCTCCTGGCCGTCATTGCCGCCTCCAGTTCAGACATCTCAGGTCCGCCCACTTTACGAGCTGGTATTCCGTCAGCCAATCCCTCCGCCTACATAGGTGCTTCCACAGCCATCGGCACGCCGGTTGCGATTGCCGTGGCAATACCGCTTTTCATAGGGCTAGCCCAGGCACTGATGGGCAGCTGATCCCAGACTGGTCGCGGCAACCCGCTATTAATGCTTTACAAAGCAATAGCGGCTCCAGTTACCAAACTAAAATATCACACCAATTTTGGTAATTGGAAACCCACATCCTGTTTTTTGGCTACTAGGTTGGGGTTCTCAAACTTCTCGTCCTTTGATGTAATTGCAAACTCCTTGAGTCCTAAGTCCAAACCAAGCAATCGCCTAACCCAACACTATGATCTATCTTGGGTTTCCTTACGTCAACCCAACCTACATTCTCATCACTCAGCACTCAATTCAATAATTCCCCCACCGAGAACTTTTTCGCCGTCATACCAGACAGCTGCTTGTCCGGGGGTCATGCTGAACTGGGGTTCATCAAATACCAAACGCACGCGGGAGTTTTCTAAAGGTATAACTGTCACTGCTTCAGGACTAGAACGATAGCGAATTTGTACTTCCGCGCGAATGGGGGAAGTGGGTTCAGCAATAGATACCCAATTGACTCGGCTGACTGTACATTCAGACTGAGTTGCCTTGGTGCGATCGCCTACTATGACTTTATTATTTACCGCGTCTAATTCAATCACATACAAAGGTTCAGCCGCCGCAATCCCTAAACCTTTACGTTGACCAATCGTGTAGTGATGGACACCATCATGCTGTCCCAAAACTTTGCCTGTGGTATCGACAATATTACCTGTTTTGGGAGCGATATACTTATCTAGAAAAGCCCGCATAGAACCGTTACTTTCTACTAAGCACAAATCTTGACTCTCTGGCTTATCAGCAGTTTTTAAGCCGTGTTCAGCAGCAATGCGGCGGGTGTCAGCTTTTTGCATTTCTCCTAGAGGAAATAATGATGCTGCTAGTAAATCTTGAGACAAATCATACAGAAAGTAGGATTGGTCTTTATTACGGTCAATAGCCCTTAATAATTGGTAACGTCTCGTGGCTGCATCGTAGCTAATGCGGGCATAATGACCAGTGGCAATGCGATCGCATCCCAACTCTTCACGAGCATACTTTACCATTGGGCCGAACTTCACCGTTTTATTACACTGGGAGCAAGGTAAGGGCGTAATCCCCACACTGTAACCATTCACCAGGTAATCAACAATATTAGTTTGAAAGACATCCCGCATATCCACAACTTCATGAGGAATGCCCAACTGTTCACAAATATAAGCCGCGTCGATCATACCTTCAGAGCAACACTGGCCTTTGCCTTTCATTAGCCAAAGGGTCAAACCGATCACTTCATAGCCCTGATGGTGGAGAATAGCGGCAGCGGTAGAACTATCAACGCCACCTGAAAGACCAACGACGACTTTTTTCATATCTCTCAATTGAGCTTGGCGAATCGCCTTGCTGAATGTAAAAATTTATCTTAACTACCGACAACCAAAACGCCAAAAATTTTCAACTGCTCAATTCTAGCATATCTCCTTGAAAGCCTTATTATCTCACATTCCGCACTTCAACTTGAAGTACAAAGAGATTATGTCAAGAGAAAAGCAAAAAAATCAGGATGATTAAGAGTCATAGTACTGAACGAATCTACAGCATGAAAATAAATCATCAAACACTTATGATTTGATACTTATGTAAGCACTAAAAATTTCATCACTTACATAATTGCTTTTTATTCCTTCTGTCAATAATGTTTCGATTTCTTTATCTTGAAAAAATTGACTAAATAAATATAAAGGTCTTGATACAAAGCCTAATTCGTTAAGCAAAATAACTTTTACTAATATTCCTGATGAATTTTTTTCCGAACATCTATTCCTAATTTGGAGTTGATTATTTCAACTGTAGGAATCGTACTTGAATTTTGCTAAGTATACTTACAAACAAACCTTTGTGTGGCAAGATTCTAGCCAATTTGTTTTTTCAAAAATCAAATATGAGTCCTATATTCCTATTTCATCAATTAGTCACGTTACTATTCCTAAGTGATCTATATTTTTAATTTTTGCAATTGAAGTTGCAGACAATTTTTTTACCTCAAAAATATTTTTAATTTTTTTAATTGGCTCACTTTTTCGACAGGAAGATTCTAAGTATTTTTACTCAGGTAGATCCGATAATAACTCTGTAGTTCTTTATGCTACTTTTGAAGTGCGGAATGTGGGTTTTACTAAATCTGAGGAAAGTAGGCGATCTCTCCTCTGAGTCGTCTCTATCTACCCTGCATCACCAAAAGTGAGCAAGACCCCCTATTTAGGATTGCTGTATATCAACAAATATATTTAATACTCCTAGAGACAGAGGTTCTGCAAATAATTAACTTTTAACCTGCAAGATATGAAATCGTAAAGGCTGTTTTAAAAATTTCAAAGGGTTAAAATTTATGCCAATATCCTCATAATAATCAGGTGTATAGCAAGGGAAATATACGTTTCTTAGGTTTGAGGTAGTAGCTTATAATTTCTAGCTAAATTACCACATCTCATCAACCAAACTAAGGTATATTCAACTACCCAAAGTTTAGGCAGTAAAACAAATTTGTTATGCTCTTTAGGGTGCAAAACTACTTGCACAATCCAGTGGGATAAAAAGCTGAAAAGACGAAAATTACCCAATAAACTAAAATTGTTAAGGAGGTAAATATGTATACTTTAACTATCGATGCCAAAACTAATTGTTATGTTATCGATACTAACCAAATGAACAATTTGCAACAAAATGTTGCAACGTATTTTATTTTTGAAAAAGGTACTTTTGATATCAGGATTACTGGAGGTCGCTATAGCCATAGCAATAGCAGAACAGTAGGAGAACCTTTTGTTTTACTATGGACATATGGAGATAACGGGAGTACATTTATCAATAAATCTACAGGTTTTGAGGTAGGCGCAACATGGACGACTCTCAACGGTTACAATGATAGCTTCAAACTAGAAGTTAAAGAAAGAGCAATTCTCAATGCTTTGTTTTTTGATTTTAATAATGAAGATAATAGCGGTTCAATTGATCTCATAATTACAAGCAATAAGCAATTTTTTAATCCTGTAAATTTAACAGTAGACAGCAAACGAAACTGTTATATTCTTGATGAAAGTTATCTTTATACTCTTAAACAATCTGGTTCTAATTTAGTTGAGTTAAACCCAGGTAATTATCGAATTAAAATTCGTGAAAGCAATGCCAGTTATTGGTCAGATGGCAAAAAATTTAATATAGAGCCTTGGGTTTTAATGTTGCTCAAAGGTGGAAAATTTATTACAAAACTGACTGGAGTTGAAACTGACGAAACTTGGGTTTCATTAAATGGGCTTAATGATGAATTAGTTTTAGAAGTCAAAGAAAGAACTACACTCACAGGTTTATTTTTTGACACTTACAAAGAAGATAATGAAGGGCATATTATTCTGACAATAGAGCAAATAGGGGAAACTGAAATAAATGAAAACGGCCAACATTGGGAAAATAACATTTCTACTTCTATAGAGATAGAACAGGAAGATGTAGAAACGAGGCAAGAAAACTATACGTTTGACTTCACATTCCGGTTTGAAGAAGAGGAGTTTAAGAAAAGGTGGGAAGAGCAATTAAAGCAGATTGATAGCTCTACCAAAGTACCAGACAAAATTGATATAACGCTAGAAAATAAGTATTGGGAACAACTGGAACAATTACTATTCAAGAGTTACGAACAGCACTTTAAGAGCCTATCTATAGAAGTTGCAAAAGTTAAGTTCTCGATGGATGCTTATCTACAACAGGTAGAATTGAGCTTAAGGCAGAACTTGCAAGGTTGGTCTGACTATCACTTAGAGAGGATATTGGAAGACAAGATTAACGTTGAGATATCAAACAAAATTAACCAACAAATAAACTCCTATTTTGACCAAAATTTTGAAGAGAAAATCCGCAATCACATTGGCTTAATTATCAGTAATATAGTCAATAAGCAGGAATTTAGCCAGTACGTTAGTCAGCAAGCCAACCATTCTTTTGAGCAAAATATTCGTAACAATATTAACCTGATTACTCAGAATATTGTTAATGAAAATATTGAACTTAATCAGTATGTGAGGCAACAATTTGAACGAAACATCCGCAACAATATAAACCTGATTACGCAAGGTATGGTCAATAACAATACCGAAATTAACCAGTATATTGACCAACGCTTACAGTACAATATCAACAACAACAACGTCTTAATTAATCAAATCTTTGAGAATGATCAATTAGCTCAAAAGATTCAGAATATATTTATCGATAATTATCAAATTCACCAGAAGATTGAGAGCGTTGTTATCAATAGTCCTGAAATTAACAATAGAATTCTCAACTTTGTTGTTAATAGTACGGAAATTAACAACAAGATTAGCAACCTCTACAGAAATGTTGACATCAAGATTGATAACATTCGTAATGAATGGAATGAAACATTCATTACTCTGGCGAGTCAGTACGTTGATGAACTGATTGCTATCATCGGCAATAGGGAATCCTTCAATATTCAGATTGCAAATATCATCAACGTCAAGGTGGATGAGCTGCTCAACCAAATCTGGAGAATTAGGAACGAGTTGACTGTGTTCATCAACAATTCAGACAGAAATCTCTATGAGTGGACTTTAGGAGAACTCATGGTTATTAAAAACTGTTTAACTGATCGCCAGGCTCTTGTGGAGCAGCTAGTCACTTTCAGCACTGAACTTAGGGTTAAGCTAGATAATACTAACTGCGTTGACATCAACACATTCAAGCGTTTTAAGCCTCTCTCATTTCCCCAACAGTTACCAGGAAATAGATAGCTGGAACGATATTTTAGTACTTCAGGAAAAAACTAGGACAGCAAAGTTTGCTAGAGAAGGTCAGATATTCAAGTATACTAGGGCGTGTTTTAAAACCATCCCTCTTGTGTCACTATCGCGGTAGTATCAGGGTAGCCACCGAAAGGTAGAGTCGAGGAGAATGTTGCCATTCCACCCATCGGGGGCTACCTACTACCATACTGAAAGCTAACCTCACTGATAATAACCTATATAAATAAGTTATTCTTATTGCCCTATTTATATAGGTTATTATCAAAGCACTTGATAAGTAGTTATTTGCTAATGTTTTCTTATTAGCGACGAAACCACCTCAAAATATTCACTTCGCTGCGCATTTTTTTGAGTTCTTGACGGTGTTGTTCAGCTGTTATGGAGTACCACTCACAATAACGCTGAAACTCTACGCGTGTCTGCACTTCATGATAAAACTGCTTAGTTGTTTGGTATGCAGCAAAACCTTCCTCAACTTGAGGTGGAAGGCTAGGTAAGATGTGAGGCAGATTTTCAGACATAATTTGCGGGGATTGGGGAAATAGGAAAAACCGAATTACAAATTACAAATTACAAATTACACCCATCCCCGTACCCAATAAACAAAACTACCAATGTATTCTTTGAGTGCGCTAGTAAATTGGTGTAAGTTGTAGGTATCTGGTAATAAATTCAAGATAGCGGCTTTAGGAGTGCTAGAGAGTTCTTGTAATTCACCTTGACTAACTAGAAAGTCTGTTGGTGCGGGGATAGCATTAATACCTTGACGCTGAAAAATTTTAAGCGATCGCGGCATATGTAATGCTGAAGTTACCAAAAGTATCTGACGAATACCGCGAGATTCTAGAATTTTTTTCACATTGACGGCATTTTCATAGGTATTAAGAGAGTCTGGTTCTTGAATCAGTACCTCAGATGGAATACCGATAGATGTGAGAATATCTGCCATGTCAGCCGATTCTGATGAACCGCTACCGCGCCAATCAATACGTCCACCACTGAGTACGATTATAGGAGCTTTTTTTTGGCGATATAGTTGAGCCGCATAAATCACGCGATCGCCTTGTTCACTCAAATCAACCGTCGGTCGAGGAGGAAAGGCTGATTTCGTTGCACCACCCAGCACTACAATTGCTTCAGCCGTGGGTAACTGTGCAGGTGGGATATTTTGCCATTCTAGCGATCGCACCAGATACTTAGAAACCCAAGCATTACTACACAATAATAATAAAATTAACGCCCAGGAGATAGCTAGAGCAGCAATACGCGGTCTTTTCCACAAAGTGAATAAGGCAACTACTAAACTTATACAAGCTAGTCCTAAAGGGTAAAAAAATAGCGGTAGTAACTTAGAAAGATATAAAAACATATTGGGAGAAGGTGACAGGTGACAGAGGAGATTTTATCCCAATCCCCAATCCCTACTTATTCCAAAACTTAAAACTGAAACTACCAGGTGTACGACGATAACGACGGCTTGGCCTTCTTGTTTGCTGTCTCGTGATTCTGCTGGTAGATTGTTCACCTTCTACATCTTCTAAAGTTTCAACTGGTAATTGAGTTCTGGTTTCTTCTTTACTTCTCCACCAAGCAATAATCCAACCTCCACCTATAGCACCCACACCACCTAGTAAGATGCTCATGAGTGCTGGGTATCCTAATAAGCCCAAACCTAGCAAGAAAAATAACCAGTATTTTAATCCGGCATCAATCCCATCAGAGGAGGGTACAGTGGGAGGCTGAGGACTAGTTTTATTGGCACTAGTAAACCAACCCAAAATAAACCAACCGAGAATACCCAGAAAAATACTTAGGGCTAGTGGTGTTCCCGTCGTGTTCAATATAAATATTATGAATGCCCCAAATATGATTTGAGATAAAGACTCAGGGGAGAAATTGAATAAGTTGTTATTGTTTTGCGCCATGAGTATGAGTAATGAGTTTTGAGTAATGAGTAATGAGTGTCAAGTATGGAGTATCTAGTTTTGAGTGTTGAGTATGGAGTGCTGTTAGCGTAGAGGAGCGTAAGTTTGTGCTGCGTAAATATTTTACTTGGTTGGTAGTTTTGCATCCTAAGTGAATATCCTAACTCAGCACTCATGACTCATTACTTATTACTCATTATTCAGCACTCTCAATTGTGTTTGTGGTGGCTGTGTTGTGTCCCAAATCTGCACATAGGGTTTTTCCGTATCAGTAAAGGGTTCTGTTTGCTTGAGTTGCGAAGCTAATAAATCAACTGTTGCATCAGCAATATCACCAGTACGGTTGACAAGACGCTCTTGCACTACTTCTAAAGGTGCTGTACAGTAAATAATTTGCAGGGGTAGTTGGTGTTTTTGAGCTTGAGCGATCGCTTCCTGTCTAAGTTCTTGTTTATCATACTTAGCATCTAAAATCACGGTGTAACCTTGATTAGCTAGTATAATCCCCAAATTTAACAACCGCGCATAAGTTTTCTGGGTCATTTCCGGCGTATATAAATCATCGCCTCCACGTTCATACAGGGGAATTCCTCCCAGGTGTTTCCTGACTGCATCTGAACGCAGATGAATTGCTCCGGTTTGTCTCGCTAAATATTTGGCTGTCGTACTCTTTCCAGAACCAGACAAACCCGACATTAAAAGTATTTTTCCTTGTTTGGGTTTAGTATATTCCCAAGCGAGTTTGTAATATTTTGCGGCTGTTTTGCTTGCTTCTTCCTTAACTGTGACGGGTACACTGGGGTCATCTAACAAAAACGATGTCACCTTTGCCCGCACATAAGACTGACGATTTAAATATATAGGTAATACCTCTAATCCCTCCCAATCGCCAGTCTGCTCTACATAGGTATTAAGATAGGCATTACTCAAATCAGGACGTTGTTGTGCTTCCAAATCCATCACCGCATAAGCAATGTCAAACATCACATCGACAAAGCGAAACGGTTCGTTAAACTCAATACAATCAAACAGCAAAATTTTATCTTGCCACAGACAAATATTTCTCAGGTGTAAGTCGCCGTGACACTCTCGAATGTAGTCATTTTGGATGCGACGCTGAAATAACTCTTGTCGTTCTGCAAAGAAACGCTCAGTGTAAGCTTTAGTTTCGTCAAACTGCGCCTGAGTTTGCGGCCCCCCAATGTATTTTGCGGTTTGTTGGTAATTTTCATCAAACGCAGCCCTGATTTGAGATACTTCCCCAAAACTACGGATGTAATCATTTGTTTCAGTTTTGGCGTGGTATTGAGCTACTACCCGTCCTAATTCTTCTAAATCGGTTTCTTTTAACTTATCGTCTGCAAACAGTGAACTAAGTAGAGTCTCTTGGGGAAACTGACGCATTTTTACTGCATATTCCACAGGATTACCTGTTCCCCCTAGAACGTATTGCTCACCCTCCAAAGTTATAGGTAACACTTCCAAATACAGTTCAGCTGCGCCTCGTTTATTTAAGCGCAACTCTTCCTGACAAAAATGCTGGCGTTTCTCTAGGGTGGAGAAATCTAAAAAACCAAAATTCACTGGTTTTTTCAATTTATAGGCATAGTCACCAGTCAGCAAGACATAAGAAACGTGGGTTTGAATTAATTGAATCGGTTCTTGTATAGAATGGGGATAAAATCCCGGCTGTAACATTTGTTGAATTAAGGCTGGAAGAGTTATTTCGGTCATAAAAATTTTGGCTGAGTAATTTGTCAAGCTAGTTTTGATGGTTTGTAATAAGCACTTTAGTGCTTAAAAGAATCAGGACTAAAGTCCTTACTACAAACTGGCTTACTTATAGATTGAAACTTTAAGCAACTATTAGATAATTACAGAAAAAGTCAAGAAAGCCAAACAACAAAAAAACCAGGGTTTTATCCCTGGTTTTATCAGTAATTATTACAAACTTTAAATGGCAAGTTGAGACAAAATTTGTCACTCACTGCCTTAGCCTTTGGCAGTTGCAAAAAAGCTGATGTGGTAAGGATTACCTTTTGCTGGATGTATCTGAACTTCTCTAAGTACAGTTTTACCAGTCCATTGCAATTCAGGAATACTAAGTTCAATTTCCGTCTTGTTAACAGCAGCTGCTTTCAGTAGACGTTCTACGACTTTGGCATCAATCACTAAAGAAATTGATTCTCTAGCATTGTGACCGTATAAGTTAGCAGGGATAAGTCCAGAACGGCGTAAAGCTTTAGGTTTGCTTCCTTCTGGTCTGGGTTTAGATTCGACAGTCAGAGCCATAAAATTTATCAGTTGTTATTTGTTATTTGTTAGTTGTCAATGGTCAATGGTCAAAAAACTTGAGACTCATTACTCATTACTCATTACTCACTACTCACTACTCAGCACTCAGCACTCAGCACTCATTACTCACTAAGCACTTAGCAAAGAAGCTGGAGTACCGTCGGCGTGCAACAAGGCACGTTTTGGCCCGTGAATGGGGTCTTCTACAATTATGGTTTGATCGCGGCTAGCACCTAAAGAGACGATCGCGATCGGGACTTCCATCAATTCTGCTAAGAATTTCAGATAGTCCAGTGCTTGCGGTGGCAAGTCTTCCAGGGTACGGCATTCTGTTGTTGGCACTTGCCAGCCTGGTAAGGTTTTGTAAATTGGACGACACCGCGCAAAAGTCCTAGAACTAGTGGGGAAGTGATCAGATCGTTCGCCGTCTATTTCATAGGCGACACAGACTTGAATTTCCTCTAATTCATCGAGAACATCTAATTTGGTAATCGCCATACAGTCCATACCGTTAATTCGCACGGCATAGCGACCGATAACGGCATCAAACCAGCCACAACGCCGTTTACGTCCGGTGGTTGTACCAAATTCTGCCCCGCGATCGCACAGTAATTCACCTAGCTCACCGTCCAACTCAGTAGGAAATGGCCCTTCTCCAACTCGTGTGGTGTAGGCTTTAGAAACCCCAATCACGCGGTCTATCATTGTCGGGCCTAACCCTGTACCAACACAAGCCCCCCCAGCGACAGGGTTTGAGGAAGTGACATAGGGATAAGTTCCATGATCTAAATCGAGGAGAGTACCTTGCGCCCCTTCAAATAATATGTTAAGCCGCCGTTGCACTGCATCATATATCTTCAGCGAGGTGTCAACAACGTAAGGCCGCAGGCGTTCTGCATAACCTAGATACTCTTCAATTACCTGCTGTGGATCTAAAGGTGGTAGGTTATACAGCTTTTCTAAAATAAGGTTTTTATTATTAATTGCCCATTCCAACTGGTCGCGCAGGGCATTTTGATCCATCAAGTCTAGTACCCTAATCCCTGTACGCTCTGATTTGTCAGCGTAAGTAGGGCCAATCCCTCGACCAGTCGTACCAATCTTATGGCTTCCCCGTCGTTCTTCAGATGCCTGATCTATTAATCGATGGTAGGGCATCGTGACGTGGGCTGTCTCAGAAATGAGCAGATTTTTAGTAGAAATATTTAAAGTTTCTAATTGGTCGAGTTCTTTGATCAAAACCTGTGGATCGATGACCGTACCACAGCCGATGACGCACTTAGTTTCTGGGTACAAAATACCAGAGGGGATCAAGTGCAGCTTAAAGGTCTGACCTTTGACTACAATTGTATGTCCAGCATTCACACCCCCTTGGTAACGTACTACCACATCTGCGGAGCGGCTGAGTAAGTCAGTTATTTTACCTTTTCCTTCATCGCCCCATTGGGCGCCTATAACAATGACGTTAGCCAAGCTTTTATTATTGAGGTAAAGTTTCCACAAAGAATCATTATCAACATATTCTGCGATATTTGTCAATGGAAATTGGGAATTGGGAATTGGGCAATTCAATGAGTGGATTTTGGATTGGGATCTCAATACTAAAATCTAAAATTCCCCTATCCCCTATCCCCTATCCCCTATCCCCTATCCCCTATCCCCTATCCCCTATCACCTATCACCTATCACCTATCACCTGTCACCTGTCACCTGTCACCTGTCACCTGTCCTCTATCCCCTGCCCTCTACTCTAGATAAATTAAATTTACACAATCTTTTTTGTGGTACAGAGGGTTTTACTCAGTGTATTTGTTAATATTATTAAACTTTTTATAGACAAAGTATCACTATGGCTTTATATGCTGAGTTACACAGACACTTGGGCGGTTCTGTTGTCCCCCGTGTCTTATGGCGTTATTTTGAGCGACATTCATCAGAGTTAATTTCTCGTTTTAGCAATTATCCAGAGTTTGAAGATTTTTACACCCGTCCACGCAACACTCTAGACGAATATCTAGAGTTGCATACTTTAGTAGAAAGTGTGCAAACAGCAGAGACATTACCGTACTTTATCTCTCGCCTAGTGCGCGGGGCTTATATTTTTGAGAATTTAGCTTATCTAGAACTCCGTTATACTCCCTATTTGCGGACACCAGAGCATTTGAGTCAATCCCAGAGAATTGACAAGATGACGGAAATTGTGGAAGTTGTGGGCAAAGCCAGCCACCTGCCAGAATATCCCATTGTGACTAGCCAAATTCTCTGTATGCACTCGCGGCTACCCTATGAAGTGAATAAGGCGATTATTGATTTAGCCGCGCAAAACAGACAGTATATTTGTGCTATTGACGTAGCTGGAGGTGATAGCCACTATGCCGATCGCCTGACAGAATGGGTTAGTCTATATGATTATGCGCGATCGCTGGGGATTAATACCACCGGACACCTATACGAAACCACCGATGGCTGTTACCCAGAATTGTTACCTTACCTCTTGCGAATTGGTCACGGTATCCAAATTCCCCTATTGTATCCAGAGTTACTGCCTGAAGTGGCAAGACGTAGGCAGTGTTTGGAAGTTTGCCCCACAACTTATCTAAAAACAGGTACTTTACAAGATATCCGTCAACTTAAGTTAGTGTTTGACCGTTGCTTTGAGGCTGGGGTAGACATAGCTATTTGTACAGATAATGCTGGACTGCATAATGTTCGGTTGCCATTTGAGTATGAAAATCTTCTAACTTACGACATTATCAATTTTGAACAGCTGCAAGCCTGTCAGGATGCAGCTTTTCGTCATGCCTTTGCTTGGCCTTATGCTCAACGTCCAGCATCTCTGTTAAATGGGTTGTTAAAACCTGAACCATTAAAAGCTTTGGCAAATTAAGGGGGTCAAGTCGCTTCTCTACGTTCCCTGCGGGACGCTTCGCGTTCACGCAGTGTTCCGAAGGAAACGCGCAGCGTTGCCGTAGCTTGCTTTGCTACGCAACGCTACCGCAGGGAACGTAGAGAAGATTGTGGCTCTTTCTTGTACCCAGAATTAATTAATTCAAAATTATTTCCATTCTTCATTTTGAATTTTGTTAGCGCAGCGTTAGCGAGTCCGCGTTCGCGCAGCGTCTCGTAGAGAGCGTCATTTTGAATTTTGAATTGATTTGTCTCCTACATCGAAACAGCCTCTTCCGAATTCCACCCAGTACCCAGACAAAATTCATCCACCCAAGAAGCTAGATTACTGGCATTAGTATGCGGTCTAGGATTAAATTTGTTAGCAGGTGCGGGTGGTTTTTTATGCACATATTGCCCGTTTTGGGAAATTTCCGTTACCATTTTTGACGATATTAATGTCTTGGGTGTACCGGGAACTTCAGTAGTGATTTCTAGTGAACTGACTACTTTGCCATTGCGGGGTTTGGTGGTAGCTAATGCCAAGGAAGTCAAAGGTTTGTCTTTTTTCGGTAGTTCCAGAGTGATAGCGAATAACTGTCCTTGTTGAGAGGATGATTTGTGGATAGTAGACTTTATATTCATTTTGGCAGTAGTTGCGATCGCTCTTCCAGATGTCCTGACTTCTGTAGCGATCGCTGGTAACGTTGGTACATGATATGAGCATGGCATCACTACCAACTTTTCCAACCTATCTACATGGGTTAGCGTCTGTGGAACATCCTGAACCGTGAGTGCAACTGATGTTACTGGTTGCTCCTCTGGGTATTCTTGTTCGACTTTGGTGACAGCCAAATTCATCTGTGATTCGATTAAGCCTAACTCTTTGTCAGGATTAAAATTCAAACCCAAAGCTGCAACTATCTCATCAGGATTGTTATTTAGTTCCATCACAAAAGCCAGAATTTGATCAAACTCTGGTTCTAAAACAGACAGTGTTGCCAAAATAAACCCAGACGAAGGCCGGCGTAAACCATCATAGGCAGCCCAAACTCTCAATTTGACTAACCAAGGACGATTTTGCTCATAATAATCCAGCCACTTCATTTTTAAGGATTGACGCAGCTCCTGAATATTCATCGGATGCCTCGCTTCAGTCAACAATAGTGCAGACCTGTTAACAGTTAACAGTTACCAGTTATCAGTTATCAGTGCAAGGAAAACTTGATAACTTTTCACTGTTTATTTTTCACTGATTTATCCCTGGGGATGAAACCGATGATAGAGCATCTTTTGAACTCTTTGACCACCTAATAAATGCTTTTCTATAACTAGAGGTACTTCATGGGGTTGAATGCCGCTATACCAGACCATATCCGGCAACACCAACACCATCGGCCCGTTACCGCACTGTCCTAAACAACTGCTAGCTGTCACCATCGCTTCAGCAACTGGCAAAACTGCAAAAGCTGCTAATACTTCCTTCGCACCTTGCTTTTTACAGGTGCGATTTTGGCAAACTCTTACACATCTAGGAGTAGATGGTTGTTCTGTAGCTGGGGAGTTAAATTCTTGAATGAAGTTGGCCATAGGTAATGTTTCCCACCCTGCAAAAACTCAGTCAATAGTCATCATAATTAATGACTATTGACTAATGACTAATCCACAGACAGTCCTTTTGATGCTAACCATTCACGGTTAAATATCCGCGACTGATAGCGAGAACCACTATCACATAATATGGTGACAATGGTATGTCCGGGGCCTAACTGCTTGGCTAGAGCCACAGCTGCGCCTACATTGATACCCGTCGAACCACCCATTAATAAACCATCTTTTCGCAATAGCTGGTAAACCACTCGCAAGGCTTCTTTGTCATCTATTTGGATAGCATCATCAGCTGGTGTGCCTTCCATGTTGGCTGTAATTCGACTGTTACCAATGCCTTCGGTGATAGAATTACCTTCTATTGTGATTTCGCCTGTTTTGATGTAGCTGTACAGTCCACTACCCATTGGGTCAGCAACTACACATTTAATTGCTGGATTTTTTTCCTTCAGGTACATGGAAACACCCGCAAATGTTCCCCCAGTACCAGTTGCAGCCACCCAACCGTCAACTTTTCCGTCAGTTTGCGCCCAGATTTCTGCTCCTGTAGTTTCGTAATGAGCGCGACGGTTAGCTAAATTATCAAACTGATTTGCCCAGATAGCATTATCCATCTCAGCCGCAATTCTGCCAGATAGCTTGACATAGTTATTGGGGTCTTTGTAGGGTACAGCCGGAACGGGACGAACTTCTGCACCCAAGGCTGTAAGCGCGTCTATTTTTTCTTGTGATTGGGTGTTAGGAATGATAATCAGGCATTTGTAGCCTTTGGCATTGCAAATATGTGCCAATCCAATGCCAGTATTACCAGCAGTTCCTTCGACGACAGTACCACCCGGTTTAAGTAAACCTTTTTCTTCTGCATCTTTGATGATGTAAAGTGCAGCGCGGTCTTTGACTGAACCCCCAGGATTAAGAAATTCTGCTTTAGCCAGGATTTCACACCCTGTTTCTTCACTGAAGCTATTTAAGCGAATCAGTGGGGTATTGCCAACAGTGCCTATGAAACCATTTTTAATATCCATTGTCATTTTACTTGAGTTCTTACCTATAAAAATTGTGGCTCATAGCGGTGGTATGTATACACTGATTTTAATCCGTAAAACGATGACCGACCGACGCTCGGAGACCATCTCTACTTTCCCTGCGGTAGCGTATCCGTAGGATTCACCCAGGAGGGTTACGCGGAGCGTGTCGAGAGGCTGCGCCTACGTGGGCGGATACGCCACGCCATCTCTACCAAAATTCCACTTTTCTTAACTCTCCGCGTCTTCTCTGCGGGACGTTCCGCGAATGCGCCTCTGCGTGTTAGCGTT
Source organism: Anabaena sp. CCY 9402-a (assembly GCF_963920945.1). Lineage (NCBI taxonomy): Bacteria > Bacillati > Cyanobacteriota > Cyanophyceae > Nostocales > Nostocaceae > Anabaena > Anabaena sp. CCY 9402-a. The sequence goes on along the minus strand of NZ_CAWUDL010000003.1, from coordinate 90,139 downwards.
AGCGGGGCGTAGCCCAACAAATTCATCTGCAATTTCCGAAAAGCAAGCCTAAGCTGTAGGATCTATTCTCTGAAGTCAATTTAAAAACCCCTGAATCAAAATAGTAAATTCACTGGGGTTTTCAGCTACATACGTAAGTTAATATACAGAAAATTGATAAGTAATAATATCATCCTCAATGGGGTGGATATCCATGACATCTCAAAATAATCACCATCATGAACTGGAGCAAAGGGAACGGATACTGCGAGAGAAAGAAGTAGAATTACGACTCCGAGAAATGGAACAACAAATGCCTACTAATGATGCACCATTTCATAAGACGTTGAAACACCAACCAGACAATTCTCCTAAACCCTGGATGAAAAAAGTAATTCTTGGTGGTAAATTATTTGCTCTTGGTGTAGCGGCGTTAGTTGCAGTCAGAGTCGCATCGGTTTTGGCCGGATTTGTCATTATGGCAGTTCTAGCTTGGGTAGCATACAAGCTATTTTTTGAAAATCGCAAAAAATCATCTTAAATTAAGGGGAAATGGTGATGGTTAATCAAGTAGCAACTGATAGATTTATTGAAGATTTAGAACGTGTTGCTCAGGTACGTTCTGAGATGGCAATGTGTTTACAACATCTATCTGAAACCATTAACAAAGCTGAATTAGATGGGGAATCTTCCTCTGGTAAGCTTAGTTTAGAACGGGATTTAGAAGATATTGATATAGCAAGTAAAAACTTAAAAAAAGGTGTATTTCGCTTGTTGGTTTTAGGCGATATGAAGCGGGGTAAAAGCACTTTTCTCAATGCCTTAATTGGAGAAAACTTACTCCCCAGTGATGTTAACCCCTGTACCGCAGTTTTAACAGTTTTACGCTACGGGCCAGAAAAAAAAGTTACGATTCATTTTAATGATGGCAAAAAACCACAACAGCTAGATTTTCAAAGTTTTAAATATAAATATACAATTGATCCAGCCGAAGCTAAAAAGTTAGAGCAAGAGAAAAAACAGGCATTTCCTGATGTTGATTATGCAGTAGTTGAGTATCCTTTAACACTTCTAGAAAAAGGGATTGAAATTGTTGATAGTCCAGGATTAAATGATACAGAAGCCAGGAATGAGTTATCTTTAGGGTATGTCAATAATTGCCATGCGATTCTATTTGTGATGAGAGCTTCCCAACCGTGTACGTTGGGTGAGCGTCGTTATCTAGAAAACTATATTAAAGGGCGAGGTTTATCAGTTTTCTTCTTAATTAATGCTTGGGATCAGGTAAAAGAATCATTGATTGATCCTGATGATGTAGAAGAGATTAAATCTGCTGAAAATAGATTAAGACAAGTTTTTAAGGCGAATTTAGCAGAATATTGCCAAGTAGACGGCCAAAATATTTATGATGAAAGAGTATTTGAACTGTCATCGATTCAAGCACTGCGGCTACGTTTAAAGAATCCCCAAGCAGATTTAAGCGGGACTGGCTTCCCTGATTTTATGGGTGCGCTTAATACTTTTCTTACTAGAGAACGCGCGATCGCAGAACTCCGACAAGCAAGAACATTAGCTAGACAAGCGGTTAACCATACTCGCGAAGCCATAGGTAGAAGGATACCATTACTTGATCAAGATGTCGAAGAATTAAAAACACGCATTAATTCTGTAGAACCTGAGTTTAAAAAGCTCACGAATATTCGAGATCAATTCCAGAGAGAAATCTTTACTACTAGAGACACCCAATCACGCAAAATATCTGAATCTTTCCGCAGTTATGTTTTAAATTTAGGCAATACTTTTGAAAGTGATTTCTTACGTTATCAACCAGAATTAAAGATATTAGATTTTCTTAGTAATGGGAAACGAGAAGCATTTAATGCTGCACTGCAAAAAGCCTTTGAACAATACATGACTGATAAATGTGCAGCTTGGACTTTAACTGCTGAGAAAGATATTAATGCAGCTTTTAAAGAATTATCTCGTAGTGCAGCGCAGTATGGTGCATCTTACAACCAAGTCACTGAGCAAATTACAGAAAAACTCACTGGAAAACAAGTTAAAGTCAACACTAATAACAGTAATACAGAAGAAGATAATGCTCCCAGTTGGGCAAAATGGGCAATGGGATTGTTATCACTTTCTAGGGGGAATCTAGCTGGTTTTGCAATGGCTGGAGCTGGATTTGACTGGAAAAATATCTTATTAAATTATTTCACTGTCATTGGTGTGGGGAGTATTATCACCGCAGTTACAGGTATACTTCTCGGCCCCATTGGATTTGCTTTACTTGGTTTGGGAGTAGGTGTTTTACAAGCAGATCAAGCTCGAAAAGAGTTAGTTAAAACTGCGAAGAAAGAGTTAATCAAATATTTACCTCAAGTAGCAAATGAAAAATCACGAACTGTATATGATGCAGTAAAAGAGTGTTTTGACAGCTACGAAAGAGAAGTGAGTAAAAGGATTAATGATGATATTACTGCTCGTAAATCTGAGTTAGATAATCTGCTTAAGCAAAAAGAAACACGAGAAATAAATCGGGAGAGTGAGTTAAAGCGGTTTAAAACTTTGCAAGAAAATGTCATCTTTCAATTACAAAAGATTGAGACAGCTTATAGTAATCTTTTAGCTTACTATGGCTAGTATCAATCAAATCTCATCTCTCTCTTGGCTACAATATAGAGAGAAGTGGTAATTTTTAAACGCCGAGGTTGAATGAAAGCTTTGTGTTTAGAGGTTAAAAAATTGTGATGCTCCCTTAACTACATATGAACACTGATAAAATTATCTGTGTTTATCTGTAGTTAAAAGTTTACAGACTAAACCTAGAATGAGGGGAATATGCCACAACAGGATACAAGATACAGAGACTTAGCAGAGGTTTTAAAATCTGCATCTACATTACTAGGTTTAGAACGCACATCACAACTACATCAAGATATTATTAATATTGGCAATTATCTGACTAATCCTAACTTTAGGGTTGCAGTTTTTGGCCCCTTTAATCATGGTAAATCAACGCTGTTAAATGCTATCTTAGGAACTCGCACGTTACCGATAGATTTAATTCCCACCACAGGCGCAGCTATTACTGTGAAATATGGTTCTGATGTCAGAACTCGCATCATGTTGGTAGATGGATCAGAAATCTATCGCAGTGGTACGGAAGTTTTACAACAATATGCAATCCTTGATGGTGATAGACAGATGCGAAAAGATGTAATATCTGTTGAAGTTTTTTGTCCTCATACTTTTTTAGAAACTGGTGTAGAGTTTATTGATTTACCAGGGACAAATGATCGGGATGAGCAGGATAATTTAGTTCGAGAGCAACTTTTCAGTGCTGATTTAGTTGTGCAGTTACTAGATGCACGCAAGTTGATGACTTTAGGTGAGCGGGAAAACTTGCGAGATTGGTTATTAGATAGGGGTATTAAAACAGTTATTTTTGTTGCTAATTTTATTAATTTACTTGACTCGGAAGAGCAAAAACAAGTGCAGAATCGGCTGCGGTTTGTTGCAGAAAGTTTCCGTGCGGAATTACCTCCTGGTTTTAGTAATTTATATCGTGTGGACGCTTTACCTGCTTTGCGCGCTAGATTAAAAGGTGATGTGGCGGCGGCTAGTAGTAGTGGCTTAGTGGCTTTTGAGACGGCTTTGCAAAATATTGTGAGTATTTTACAACAAAATCGGGGTGGTGTCAGGTTGCCAAGAGTGCAGGCGATCTCATCCCAAATTCAATTATCATTAAAAAATAAAATTGACCCTATTGCTAACGAATTTAAAGTTTTTGATGCAAAACAAAATGCCAAAATAGAAATTAAACAAAAAGCACAAAATCTGATCAAACAAGGCTTTAATACTAGTCTATATGAGTTAAGAAATTGGCTGTCTTTACCAAACTTACTAGCTAAATATCAAGCTGATGCAGCTGTTGCACTAGCAGAAAATAATTTTAAATCTTGGCAAAAAAATCAACTCAAAAAAGAACTCATAGAATTACAGTTAGCTGTAATGAAATGGCTATATCAAGCTTATGATTTTTTTAAGGAAGAACGACCTGAAGATTTATTAATTTCTTTCCCGCCAGAACCACAAATTACTTTACCATCAAAACCAGATAATACTGAAATATTAAGTGAACCTGGAGCAATGGCTGTAGGTGGTGGGATTGGTTGGTTATTAGGTGGGCCAGTAGGTGCTGCTGTTGTTGGGAGTATTTCTTATGTATTAAATAAAAATATTCAACAGTATGAAGAAAAATCAGCAAACGAATCATATCATCAACAAGTTGCTAAACTTTGTATAAATGCAACTGAAGATTATTTGTCTCAATTTAGTAGTCAAGCTTTATCAAAGTTATTTGAATTTGAACGTCACGCTGAAAAAGTGATTTACTTTAAAATTACTCAAGAACCCCAAGAAGTTAATCAACAACGTGAATGTTTACGACGACTGCAACAAGGATTTAATCAATTACTTGGTGAGTTAGAAAAAGCGAAAATTCCTTCTAACTATCAACCTTATATAGAAACGCCAAAAGTTAGTCAACCTCAACAAAAGTCTTCGCGCCAACAAGAACGGATTTATACTCGCCCACCTCAAGCTACTTATAACCCACCAAGACAGGAGAATACACCTAAGACTCCTGAAAAAAAGGTAGAATCTCCAAAACAACAAGTTTATTCTCCCCCACCACCACCAAAAACTACTCCTTCACCCAATCCCGCAGAGTTAGAAGCGAAGTTTCGTAACTGGGAAATGGATGAAGAAATAGCACGAATGAAAGCAGAAATGCGTATTCCTGGTTTTCAGAATAGTCAGCAGCAGACAAATCAAAGTAAGCAAGCACCTAAACCACCTCAAAGCCAAGTAGAAAAAGATAAAATTGCTCGCGCGTATAATATTTTAGGTTTGCCACAAAATGCAGCTTTTGCGGATATCAAACAGGCTTATAAAACTTTAGTTAAAAAATGGCATCCAGATTTATTTGTCAACCAACCTCAGATGCAAAAACAAGCTCAGGAAAAAATGCGTTTGCTTAATGAAGCTTATACAGTATTATCTACTGCTAAAAGTTGATTTATTTTGGATTTTTGACTATGGTCGCTTGCCAACAAAAACCGGGGTAGACCCCGGTATAAATTTACATTATGATTGCAGCCTAACTGTATTTGTGAACATTTGAGGGAGTCGCCAAGAAATAAGCGATCGCCTGATATGGTCTATTACCCTCTATTCTTTAAAAGAAGAAGCCTGCTCATCTAACACCAGTTGTCTCACTTGTGCTACTTCCTGCTCTCATGTAATTTTATTGAACTCACGTTCATCTGTTTCAAAATTGCTGTACATAGTGGACTATCCGCATCTAAAAAACCTTTGATTGCGGTAAAGTGATTTTCTTGAGGCTGTGGTAAGTATTCACCAGTCAATCCTTTTTCCTTCCATGTAGTCAGAAAATCTTGCGACTGTCGTTGAAATTCTGAAGTTTCTTCTCCTCCATAAGTTATGAGTAAAGAGCCAGCTTTTTCGGGAAGATTAAGCATAGGACTATTACGAAGAACTTCAGCCCAGGTTAGTTGTAGTTTGGGTTGTAGCCAGGTGTAGGGAAACGGCATCAAATCAAACAAACCGCTAATAGCACAACCACCTTTAATGATGTTATCTGGCACTCCATACTCGTTTTTCCAGTCTGTAGCCATGACCATTGCGGTTAAATGACCACCTGCTGAGTGACCAGCTACATAGATCCGATTGGGGTCTGCGCCAAAGCTTTCGGCATGATGATAAATCCAGGTAATTGCTGAACGATTTTGGCGGACAATTTCATCAATGGTCACTTTGGGACACAAGGCATAGTTGACCACCACGACTGTAACATTTGCAGCTACCAGACCTTGGGCGACAAAGTTAAAGTCTTTACTGCTTCCCATTATCCAATAGCCACCGTGGATAAATACCAAAATTGGAGAGTTTGGCTCTGTTGCAGGGAAAATATCTAAGTGTTCGGCTACGGTAGGGCCAAAAGCAACATTTAAATGGCAGCGTAGTTTGTCACGCACTTTAGCACTGTTTGTAGCATAAAAATTCATGTACGCAGGTATATCAAGGCCTAGTTCACCAGGATTGTACTGAAAATCTAGCTCTGTTTGAGTTTGAAAATTACGGTAAAGCATTAAATTTTTCTGATTTATATTTTATATGAGTTAAAAAACTGGATATTTGTTCAAAAGTCAGCACATCAAGGAATAGGCAGGAGAAAACAGCCCATAGGGTTGAACCGTAGAGCAGCAGCTGGCTTTTGATCGGTCAGAGCGCAATGCTGTTTATGCAGTAGCGATCGCCGTGAAAGAAGCGATGGTAGAAGGACTTGCACTTTGCAACCCTGTCATTCGGTAGAAAGCTTTGAACTCTTTACCATCGCACGAAGACTCAAAATTGAGCAGATAGCTTAGACAGGAATTAGCGATCGCTCTGATTGATAAACTCTAGCGAAGGGTTCTTGATAGGAATGAGTTGTAATATAGGCATGAAACTCATTGATCAAGTCAGCAAAATACTCAAACGCCACATCAATAAATTCTAGTATTTGCTGATGAATCTCCTCTGGCACTTCAATCTCTGCCATTACTTGCAGAGAAGCAGGAGTATGGAGAGTGTGAGTATTTTCTATGTGGTTGTGCCGCATTCCGAAATAACGGAACTCTGCTTCAACTAGTTCTTGCAGTTGTAGTGCCGCAGACATAGTTGAACGGAAAAAGACATTTGCTGTCACTTCAGAGACTTCTATGGCAACTAATTTGATAATCGGATGCGCTCCATGAGTATACCGCTCGAACAGAGGAAACATGGAACGGGAAACCTTAGTATGCTCACTCCAAATGAATCGCACCGCATCGCTAAACCGCATAGGATAGTCAATGCCCATCTTTTCCATGTCTTCCAATAACCATTGCCAATGGAAATGCTCTTCGTGGGTATGCACGTTGACCATATCTTGAATGTAATTGGTCGTTGGCTCATCTCTGAGAACTCTTTTGCACAACTCACTGAACTCCATTGCCAGTGGAGTAATTACAGGTGCAAATGCTAACCTCTGCCGGGGGTCAATTGTCTCGTCTTCCATATACTGAAAGAACGGCAACTGGGCGTACTCCTGGTTCTTCTTTTCGATCAACTCAAGAATTGATTTCATTTTGATGCTCATATCTTTTCCCGTTGGCAGAATAAACAAAGAGCTAGGCACTTACCAGTAATAAAATGCTTGACCGCCGCTTCTGCATTGAGTGCAAAAGCGTCAAAAATATATGGATTGTATAAAAAATATTTTTGATCCGGTAAGGCAGTAAGTCTTTGCGGTTTAAGTTACAGCCAAGCGGCTGCACCAACCCGAACGGCAGGGCATTTTATTTTTGGAGCTTGATCATACTTTTTAGCCTACATCACGATAATACATTATAAATACTTAAATTTATATAAAGATTAGGTCAAAAATGATAACTTTGGGAAAATTACATAAAATTGAAAGCTAACACCGCCTTTGAAAGGCAGGGCAAACGCTCCTAAATGTTGATGAGCCTAGATAAAAGTACATAAGTAACTAGGCACGAAAAAACAAAACTATGTGAAGACCATTAAAAAACTTCGCTAACGTAATTACGTTTTGTAACGAGGATTTTAATTAGGCATCAAAACCTGTGTATTTAAGTGGGGATGAAGCCAGAATTTCCTCTCACACCCTAGTGGTTGACTCAAATATGTATATGAGTAGAAAGTTATGTATGTTGAGCAAAAATAGAGACAGTCTGCTCACTTAGCTCACTTAACAGATATTATGTCAAACTCGCTTAAAGCATCAAGGGTGCTGGTGCAATCAAGGTAACAAATGGCAGACTGGAAGCCGCTAGTCGTGCATCTGCATTTTATGAAACCTTAAATTGCGATAAGTTTAAGGGTGTAGGGGTAGAAAGATTATTTCTTGAGAGTTACCAAATTTTAGACATATTCAAGACAAATCTGGGTAAAGCTGGATCTGCACTCACTTTATCAGGACTTTCTAAACATTCTTCTGGTTGACCTGGATGATATATATAAACTCGGCGATACTTGCGGTCAATCAACCAACCTAACTTTACCCCTGGCTCTTTCATATATTCAACCATTTTATCTTTCAGGGGTTGGAGGTTATCGCTAGGCGATCGCAGTTCCACTAAAAAATCGGGACAAATAGGTGCAAAGCTTTGTTGCTGTTCTGATGAGAGAGTATTCCACCGTTCTAATTTCATCCATGAAGCATCAGGAGAGCGTTTTGCACCCGTGGATAATGTAAAGCCTGTACTGGAGTCAAAACAAATACCTGTACCATCTTGTTCTGACCATACCCACAACTGTCCAAATATATTACCTCCTCGATACCCTGTCTCTGAACCTGTAGGCGGCATAATTGAGATTTCTCCTAATTTATTGCGCTCAATGCGTAATTCACGATTCACTTGACAGAACTCAAAGAATTGCTCGTCTGTCATTTGCATTGATGGCGGCATTTGTATCACGAAGGAAGATGACAGCATAAAATTTCAACAGCTGACTTTATTTTCCATTTTTACGTAAATACAAAAAAAACGCAAAGCTTCATCTTTGCGTCTTGTACATGAACTGACTTAAAAATTTACAAACAGTGGTACAGGTTTAAAGCTGGACTAGGCTACGCCCAATCATCTGTCACCTGTAACCTGTCACCTTTTATTTATTAGGCTGAGGAGTCATCCGCAAGTAGGGTTTAACTTCTTGATAGCCTTTGGGGAATTTTTCCTTCAATACTTCTGGATCTTTGAGCGAGGGTACAATTACACAATCGTCACCATCTTTCCAGTCGGCTGGGGTAGCGACGCTGTAGTTGTCGGTAAGTTGCAGTGAATCAATTACCCGCAACAGTTCATCAAAGTTGCGTCCGGTGCTGGGGGGGTAAGTAAAGGAAAGACGTAGTTTTTTGTTGGGATCAATCACAAATACTGAACGCACTGTAACAGATGCGTTAGCGTTGGGGTGAATCATGTCGTAAAGATCGGAAACTTTACGATCTGCGTCTGCCAAAATTGGATAGTTGAGGGTGGTGCTTTGAGTTTCTTCGATGTCGCCTACCCAGCCTTTGTGAGATTCTACATCATCAACGCTGAGAGCGATCGCTTTTACGTTACGCTTGTCAAATTCTGGTTTTAGTTTGGCAACTGTACCTAACTCAGTTGTGCAAACTGGTGTATAGTCAGCAGGGTGAGAAAACAGCACAACCCAGCTATCACCAGCCCATGCGTAAAAATCTATGTCGCCATGTGTAGACGCTTGTGTAAAGTTGGGTACTGTATCACCAAGACGGAGAGCCATATAAGATTCCCTGTAGTTAAATAAGGCTTATGTATTTTAGCGTGTCGTTTTGACACAACATCGGTTTCCCCATCGGCTTTTAGTTGTTTGTAACAAAATTTTAACTTTTGAGCCTTTAAGAAGTCTTTCCAGATGGGGAATAATAACTGACGGAATCTGATTATTGCATAAATACAATGTATTTGTTTTTTCTTAACTATGAAATAATGTGACAAATTTGCTGGAATAGTCTGGCAAATATTTGTAGTTTTTAGAGGTATTCGTATAATCTGAGTTAAGTTATACTTGTTACAAGCTTTACTTACATATATACGCTTTTTAGGCGGCTGATATTAAAATATTTGCTTGTAGTAGGAAATTGCAGAGATTACTAGGTAACTGACTTTCTGGGATAAATACATGATTCTCAAAGGGTCTTGGTCAATTACGCGTTTGACGGCAGCCTTTAGTTTACTGTTACTAACAGCTTGTAATAGTAATGCCAACTCTGATGATAACTTTACGGGTTTGAAAGTTAAGCTTTTGGTGGGTAGTGCCTTGGGTGATTTTTGCAACCAAGCCGCAAAGAATTTTAATGATACTCAACCGAAGTTAGATAATGGGACAGGGTTTCGGGTAAGTTGCGAAGCATTAGGTAGCGGCGATGTGGTGACAAAGGTGGTTACTTCAGCGACGCAACTGAAAAATGGGACTTTGCCAGCAGATGCACCAGACTTACCAAGTATTATTTCTCTGGATGGAGAGATATATCACAGTCAGCTAGTTTACCGAATTAACCAACTGTTTCCAGGACAAAATTATATTCCCGACATTACTGACGCACAGCTAATAGCAAACACGCCAATGGTGTTTATGGCGCAGCCGGATGTGGCTGGAGGACTAAAAAAAGTTGCTGACCCTTATCAAGCTTTGGTGACAGCGAAGACTCACCGGGATATTGACCCAGCCGCGCCGCCATTAACTGTTAACTATGTCCACACTGCGCCGACTCGTTCTAATTCTGGGTTACAAACACTAGTAGCTCAATATGTCAGTGTATCGAATAAGCGTCCTGAAGAGTTGACTGTTGCTGATGTGCAGAAGTTTCAGCCGCAAATTCAGCAAATCCAAAGCAAGATTACCCGTTATGGTGTCTCTACTAATTCTCTCGCCCAATCGATGGTGAAAAATGGGACATTTTGGGCTTCGGTGGGGTCTGTTTACGAGTCTAGTGTGATTGTGGCTAATTCTGGCTTGCAACCAGGACAGCAGCGTTATACAGCTGTTTATCCCAAAGTGACGTTTACTTCTAATATGCGGGCAATTGTGCCGAATACGCCTTGGGTGAGTGCAGATGAGAAGGCTGCTGCTGAGAAGTTTATCACCTATTGGCGATCGCCGGAAACTCAAAAAATTGCCCCCGATTTAGGTTTAAGACCAGGAACTCCCGGCGTCGCTTTAGGTGCAAAGTTTTCTCCTGATTTTGGTGTGGAATCTCAAGCCAAGTATGATTCCCTCAGACCGCCTAAACCAGAGGTGGTTGACGCTATGTTGAAATCTTGGCAGGAAGCCTCGAAGAAACCATCGTTAGTGGTGGTAGTTGTTGATTCTTCTGGTTCGATGGGGGGAAATAAACTACCAGCCGTCCAAAATACTCTATTAAATTACATTAATAATCTCGGTGTAAAAGAGCAGATTGCTTTGATTGATTTTGATTCGGAGATTCGTCCCCCAGTGTTAGTAGATGGTACACCCCAAGGGCGCGATCGCGGCCTGCAATTTATTAGTGGACTGAAGGCGGATGGTGGAACAAGATTATATGATGCTGCTTTACAAGCTCGCAATTGGTTACAGCGAAATCGTCGTCAAGATGCAATTAATGCTGTTTTAATATTGACAGATGGGGAAGATTCTGGCTCGCAAGTTTCTTTAGATAAACTATCAAGTGAATTGCAAAAAAGCGGTTTTTCTACTGACCAAAGAATTGGCTTTTTTACTGTTGGTTATGGGAAAGAGGGTGAGTTTAATCCGGATGATTTGAAGAGGATTGCTGAGTTGAATGGGGGATATTATTCTAAGGGTGATCCGGAAACAATTGCTCGGTTGATGTCAGATTTGCAGGTTGAGTTTTAAACGCAGAGGTACGCTGAGGGAAACGCAAAGGTACGCGGAGTTTTTTCTATTATGCTGAAATTAGCAAACCCAATGTTTTATCCGTTAGCTGTGTTAGCTGGAGGGGTAACTTTATTTGTAGGTGTGCGTTTAGGACAATTGCCAAGTCCATTTATGATACCTTTTGCTGCTGGTATTGCTGTTGCTGGGGCTAGTTTTTTAAAGTCTCGTGAACCAGAATTTTTAGAGTTAGATAATCCAGCATTGGAACGGGAAATTTTAGCAGTTAAAACATCGGCTTTGGCTTTAGCAAACCAAGCTAATGGACTAAATTTGGCAGCCCAAAAGCTGTTAAATGATACTTTTCAAATTGAACTATTGGCTACTGTTTCTATAAGTTGCGATCGCGCTGTCGAACTTCCAGGTAAAATTGATAAGTTAGTCTTTAATCTGCATCATACCAATTTACTCCTTTCTATCGAGACTTTACAACAGCAACTCACAGAAGTACAAAAGAAATTACCCTCTAGTTCTGGGGTGGCTCAACGACACCTCAATCAATTATCAGAGAGTCTCAAGCGCAATATACAGTTAGCACAAGAAGGTGAAGATAGTCGTCTAGCCAGGATTATTAATATTGCTACTTTAATACAAGATTTTGCAGGTGTATTGCAAAAACTGCAAACAAGATTACGTACATCTGATTTAACTGATTCTGAACAAATTAATGGGTTACAATTAATTGCCGATGAACTAAGTAGTCTTTCAGAAAACCTAGATTTAGTAGTACGACAATAATTTTGTTTTAGCGGTTGTTTAAAAAGTCGGAAGAGGTATGAATCAATTCACAATTCAAAATAAAAATGTCATTCTGACTGGAGCGGAGCGTAAGGTTCGCGAAGCGTTCCGTAGGAAAGAATCTCAATACTTGTCGGTTAAGCTAAAAACACTAAATCAGGTAGGTTGGTTTGAAATTAGGAAACCCAACATTTACATTTCCTAATCAAAAGAAAATAATTATGAAAACGAAAAAGTCTAAATTAAACCGCAAAAATCAACTTTTTACCTCAATCGCCATCATCTTAGCTGCATTAGGTTTAACCTATGTGCCGATTCCTGGTTTACAGCAAACTGTGGTAATTGTGAGTGGGACGGAACTACAAGAACCACTGCAAAAACTAGAAGCAAAATTTGAGCAGGAGAACCCAAATATTAAGTTAGAACTCAAGTTTCAAGGTTCTCAAGAACTAATTAATAATTATGTTAATCAGAAGAACGACTTTAAACCTGCGGTGTTAATACCTGCAAGTGGAGAAATTTTAACAGAATTGAGCGATCGCCTGCAAGCTACCAACAACATCGACCCATTTTATGATTCTCCCACACCAATAGCTAAAACCTTATTGGTAGCCATTGCTTGGCCACAACGGGGTAAAGTCCTGTTCCCAGATGGACGCTTCCAATGGCAAAAAATCGAACAAGCAATGCAAGCTAGTAACTGGGGAAAAATTGGCGGTGCTAATGACTGGGGTAGCTTTGATTTTGTCACGACAGACCCCACCCGTTCTAATAGTGGTCAGGTGACACTAAACCTATGGACACAAGCAAAATTAGGTACAAATATCAACCAAAATAGTTTTAATAACCCATCTGTACAGTCTTTATTTGGGTTGGTGAAAAAATCAGTCTATCAGCCACCCCGTTCTACAGATATTCTCTTGCAAGAGTTTATTACTAGAGGTCCCAACGATGCAGATGTGGCCACAGTATATGAAAGTATAGCTCTCTATCGTTGGCAACAATCAGGTGCTAATCAAGGTAAACCTTACCAAATCTACTATCTAAATCCCACCAGTGAGTCTACAGCTACAGCCGCAATTGTCCGCCGGGATGTTGATGGCGGAACAGCAAATGCAGCTAGGAAGTTTTTAGATTTCCTGACACAACCCCCACAACAAGCCGTTCTAGTTCAGCATGGTTTCCGTCCAGTGAATAATGCGGTTGATTTAAAAGCTGTACCTAATAGTCCTTGGAATCAAAATATCCCTGGTGCTGAAATTAAGCCAACTGTGCAAACCATCCCACCACCCAACACTCAGACAATTAGAGAAATTCAGCGTCTCTGGGAAAGAGCAAATTAATTCACTGATTCGTAATAATTTCTTGATAGGCTCGGATAGTTTGTTTTGCGATCGCATTCCAGCTAAAATTTTCTAGGGCATACTTTTGAGCATTTAATCCCCGACGCTGACATTCTTGAGGATTTTGCAAAGCCTCTTGTAGCAAGTCTACCAACGATGATACATCTGTTGTTCCCACCCACCCTGATTCACTATCACGCACCTCTTGCCAAATATGCACTTGGTCGGAAATAACTACAGGTTTTCCGGCTACCATAGCCTCAGCTACGGCAATACCAAAGTTTTCATAATAAGAAGGCAAGACAAATAAATCAGCTGCTTGCAGTAGACTAGTTTTTAATTCACCACTGACAAAACCTGTGATGGTTGTGTGCGATTTTAAAGGTGAATTATCGATTTGTTCTTTAATTTTGCGTTCATAATCTGGGTCTTGGGGACTTGCACCAGCTAAGACAAAATGAAAGTTTGTGCCAGATGCTAATAATTTTTCTAATGCTGGAATTAGCAGGTTTAAACCTTTTTTTGGGTCAAGTCGTGACATAAACAGCACTAAAGGTAAATCTTTTGATATACCTAAATTATTATTTATCAAATCTCTCCCATTTTTAGGTAAAGATTTAGGAGGAATCACACCTAAAGGAATCACCAAATCTCGTGTAGCTGCACCAAATCTTTCTGAGATTTTTGCCTCTTGTTCACTTGTAAAATGAATCGCTGCTGCTTTAGCTAAATTACGCCGTTCAATAATTTCTACATACAGCTTTTTTAATTGTTTTTTCTTCAGTAAATCAGACGGATCAAGCGTTCCTAAAGGACGTAAAATATAAGGTAATTTTTGTTGGCTACATACAACCGCCGCCGCACTACTCACCGGAGAGAATAAAGCATGAATATGTGCTAAATCAAAATCTTTAGCGTAAGTTTTTAACCAATTTAGTAAATCCAAAGAAAATTTATAACGCCGAAATGGCGCACAGCGAAAATAAATAATATCATAGCCATCTTGTTTTATAGGTACATTTAAAGGTACATCCAGAGGTTTTTGACCATTATCACCATTACTATCTGTAGTTAGTACCGTAACTTCTACCCCTTCTTTAGCCAAAGCTGGTGCTAGTCCTAGCACCATTTGACTAGGGCCACCATAGATTAAAGAAATCGATGGAACAATATGTAAAATTTTCATTTTATTTAATTTTTATTGATTATAATTCTAATGACTATTGACTAACTCCTGATAAAACTCAAATTGTTGCTTGGCTAAAGCTTTATTCGTATATTTATCCATTGCTTTCTGATAACCAATTTCAGCCAAATTATGAGCCAAATCTGGTTTTTCCATAAGCTGTAATAAACAATTAGCTAAAGCTTGAGCATCACCTTCAGGAAATACCAAACCAGCGTCACCAATTACATAAGGTATTTCCCCCGAATCAGAACCAACCACAGGTACTTTACAAGCCATAGCCTCAATTAGTACATGACCAAACTGTTCTTTCCAACCAACAGAAGTGAGAGTTTTAAATTTGTATGTAGTTTCTGAAGGCAAGACTAAGGTACTCATTAAATTAATGTAGTTGGGGACTTCATCATGAGGCACACTCTCTACGAAAATCACCCTATCTTGAATATTATTTTCTGTAATTATTTTGACTAATTCTTCTTTTAAAACACCTCGTCCCAATAGTAGTAGTTTCCAATGTTTATTTTTTAAAGTAATTAATGATTTTAAGAGTGTTAATAAACCTTTTTCTGGAACAAAACGCCCTACGAAGCCCACAATGAAATCTTTGGGTGTGATACCCAATTTAGCAGCTAGTTCTGGTTGTGCTTGAGGAGTAAAAAGATTTTCATCTACACCCAATTGCGGCATGACTTTAATTGCACCTTGATAACCCCTTTGTTGTAAAACTTCAGCCCCATCCTGATTACCAGAGATGATACCGTGGCTGTGGTTAAGGTTATATTTTTCTAATAAAGCAACTGGTAGTTTTAATTCGTAAGGTAAATTCCACCAAGTAAAAAAGATATTTTTTGCCTCCAGTCCTAATAACTGATTTAAGACAATCATCTGAGTATAAGCCAGACTCCTAGAACCTTGTTCTACTTGGATAATTTGGGGGCGGAACTGTCGCAATAAAGATATTAAATCAGCACCGAAGGTAAGTAGACCTTGATGGTTTTGACTAAAATTAGAAACCGGAACTATTCTAAATGCACCTTCATCTCTATATTGGGTGGCAATAGTTTTATTTTGTACACCACCAGGTTTCCAAACTTTAGGAACTACAACTGTCACCTCAATACCAGGTTGCAGTTGAGATAAAGCCCGAAGTTTTTCACAATTGAGGTCTACGATATAGGTATGACTGGCAACTAAAATCTTCATTTATGGGGGTTTTAATTTTTAATTTTTAATTTTTAATTCCCCGTAGGGGTTGACTCTTGATCAAGACGACTGTAAATTTGCCCATCATCCCAATTAGATTGAATGACAGTTCCCAAAGCTTTGAAGAAACCCAAGATATAGAATACACCACGAGTAGCAATTTTTATAGGTGAGCCACTCTTATGACAAGGGGGACGACCAAGGACGTGACAATCAAATAAACGGGCGTATAAACGTAAAGATTGGCTAGCAGTAAGGTTTTTCAGCCCCATCAAAAAATGATTGTGATAGAAGGTCATTTGATATTTGAGCGATCGCATACTAATATCATGACAGCCTCCTGTTTCTTCCCCCAGATGGACTAAATTAGCTTCTGGGTCATACCAAATCTTATACCCTGTCTGCCGTAACCTCAGACAAAAATCTGATTCTTCCCGCACTGCACTACCGCGAAACCTCTCATCAAAGTGCAGTCCGTATTTAGTGAAAATTTCCCGGCGGAAGGACATATTGCAACCCCTGGCTGTCAGAACTTGTTGGGGCTTAATGGTGTGTACTAAGTCAATGTGATACCAAGCTATTCCCGCGTCCATCGCCTCTGGGGGTAGATATTCAATCTCAAATTCTCCCCCAGAATCACCTAATTTCATTCTGTCAAATACCCGTCCAGCCACCGCCCCTATTTCTGGGTTTTGTAGATAGTTTTTGGCATGAGATGAGATATAGTTGGAGGTTAACTTGACATCATCATCAATAAAAATAATTATTTCCCCAGATGCCCGTCTGACACCATAGTTCCGCGCACCCGGTAAACTTGCCCAGTTCAGTTTAAACCATTTAATTTTTTCTGCTGCTGCTAGTTCTTCCAAATAATTTTGCACTTCTGGTTGGTGTGTTGGTGACTGGTCTACTACCAAAACCTCAAAATTTGGATAATCTTGATTTAAAACATCTGCAACGCTATCTCTTAATGCTTCTTCTCTACAGTATGTAGGAATAATTACAGTGATTAAAGGCTGATTATTCATATTTTTGATGATAAATGAAGCTATCAAAATTTAAGTTTTTTTCTGGTCATATATCCGCACAAACAGGTCAGACTATTTTTTCAACATCAAACACTTTTTCCTTTTTCTTCAAGTGCTTCATTTTTCCTTTCTTGTTTATCCAGTATTGGTAATTTGAAAAGAACTCCAGCAAAAAACCAGTAATATACAGCTACTGGATCGACATCTAAAGGATAGTAGTAAGTGTTGTAACTGATAAACAATATAAACACCCATATAGCAGCTGCGTAAGTACGGAAACTACGGTTTTTTATCGAACGATACGTTTTAAAGGCTGTAACCGTCAGGGTAGTCACTAAGGCGACAAAACCCAATAATCCCACAATGCCAACTTCATACAGCACTTTGGGATAGTAGGTTTCCACCAACTTAGTTCCACCTAAACTGCGAGCCGAGTTAGTAGCCCTTCCCAAACCACTGCCTATGGGAGTCTCTACAGTTTTCCAGTTCTCTTCAAATTGTTGGACGATAAATTCCTCTGGTGGTGAAGCGTCCCAACGACCAGATAAACTATCAACCCTTTCTTGAACTACAGCAGGGTTAGTGACCATTGCAATTCCTAAGATGGCAGCCAAGCCTATACCAATGGGAATAAAGCGTTTGAGGTTGGCAATTTGACCTGTGAGTATTAGCAACAACATAAAGCACGTTGGTACTAAAGCTAGTGCAATTCTCTGCCCCGAAACAACGGCATTAATAAATACCGTTGCCAATGAACCTAAACTGATTGCACGCCAAATGAAAGAGGGGTCAGAGAAAGCCGCAGCAAAGGCTAAAAAGGTACTAGAAATTAAGAACCATGCCCATTGCCAAGGAGCAACAAATGTTCCCGGTAAGCGAATAATTCCTTGGCTAGGACTATAAACTAGAGAACCACCAAAATAACAACGTGCGTCCAGGGTGGCTTTGAATAGGTCAGCACCTGAAGCATTTCTAGTACCTTCACAGATCCCTGTATACAATAGTCCGTATTGAATAATACCTAATGCTCCACATATGAGGATCGCGCTTACCTGGAGGCGAGATAAGAAGAGAAAATCCTGTTTGTCACGAATTAAGTAGTAAGCGCAACCAATCAAAGGGACATACCCTAAAAATACTTTTAGTCCCAAAATACCCATACCTATAGGTATTTCGCTAGTAGCTCCTTGGAATGGCCCCACACTAGGTGGGTTTAGTTGCTGTCCACCATTGATAAACAGCAACGTCAACATACACAAGCCAAATAAAATAAATAGTGGAGTTCTGATAGCAGAGGGCAGAATTAGAGGTAGTTTCTGCTTACGACAAGTTTGCCAAATTGCGATTAAAGCAGGCAAATAGAACGAGTCCTTAGCAAGTTGTAAGATAGGACTGTTCCC
Organism: Anabaena sp. CCY 9402-a; assembly: GCF_963920945.1. NCBI lineage: Bacteria > Bacillati > Cyanobacteriota > Cyanophyceae > Nostocales > Nostocaceae > Anabaena > Anabaena sp. CCY 9402-a. The sequence continues at coordinate 71,730 of NZ_CAWUDL010000003.1, read as the reverse complement.
AATGTAGTAAGTGATTGTACCCCCAAAAGGTACGTAAACAAGAAAGGCAAAAAGAGCTAACCTTGGATATTTGTAAGATATAGACATCACAATAATTCCCAAAACAGTGGGAACTGCTGCCTTAATTCCTACAGTTAAAAACAGCAAGATACCAACAAATAAGCTGACGAAAGAAACGGTAGTCAGTAAACTAATTAGTTCTTTCCGCGCTTGAGTCTCTTTCCGCTTTTTGGCTAACCTGTCTTTTAGGCTCAGGGTTGGCGTTTCTTTCTGTGGTTGCTGTGTTGATTTTTTAGCACGTGATGACTTGGATTTTAATTTTGGCATAGGTGCGTTTTAGCCTATCAGCCTTAGAAAAAGTATATTTTTGACCTAATAAATTCAGATTACGGTAAGTTATATAATCCAAATTCCTCTCTCATCGATTGCGTAATCTTTTTACGATTAAAAATGTTGAAAGTTAGCTTTGTGCGATCATAGTAAAGATTTTCTCCTGTTTCTAATATATAAATTGCACCGGGAAATGGTAATGGGCTAATAGGTTGGGCTTTGTCTGTCAAAATATCTTTAACTTTGGCATGATCTAGATAATATTTATAATAGCCATATCCACGGTTATATTCTGGGTGTTCTGGTAAAAAATTTAAATCATATCGCAAAATATTACAACTACCACACATTCTATAAAAGTTATTTCTTTTACTATATATATAGTCACTACCTTCTTGATATTTATAACCTTGATTGATAAACCATCCATTACTGTGAGGATTGTTTTTGACAAACTCTGCTAACTTTCTGCTGATACAATCATCGGCATCTAATGCCATAGTATGAGTAGGAGCAAATTGTTGGGCATATACTAATCCTTGCAGGATTTTTCTTCCTTTATCTGTGCGTCCACGATTGATATAAAGGGACTCTTTATGGTCTGAAAAATCAACTGTCAAGTATGTTATGTTAGGGTGATGAAATTCTATTTCTGGTTGCTCGTTGCAAACCACAATTACCCGGAAATCTGGCGAAGTTTGATGACAAACTGATTTAATACATCTTTCAAATAAATGTGTAACACGCTCCCATGATTTTGAAAATTCTCGACCTTTAAGTGGGATAACAAAAACAAGCATATTGTTACCTTTTATAAGTACCGCAATAGTTAACGCGTAAATAATAACATAGTAACAATTAATGTCCCGTCGCTGAGATATATATGAAGAAGTCTTCTCATGTATCCTGCTATACGCAAATCATCCTGGCTAATTATCCCATTTCTCCGCAATAGAAATGTTGCTGAGAAATGGGGCAACAACCAAGATTGGTGGAATCACAGAAACTTAGATGGCAAGGTGTTGCTGTACTTGTGTTACTAGTTCATCTGTCCAGTAGTTAGCTAGTTCTGCGCTAGCCGCTTCTACCATGACTCTAATCACTGGTTCTGTACCAGAAGCCCGGACTAAGATTCTGCCAGAATTGCCCATTGCCGCTTCCGCAGAGGCGATCGCTTTCTGCACAGGTTCGCAATCTTGCCAATTCAAACGGCGATCGCGATCTGTCACGCGCACATTCCGCAACAATTGGGGATAGGTATCAAAACTTTGGTCTACCAATTCCGCTAAAGAAACACCAGCCTGTTTCACCAAAGCAGCTATGTGTAAGGCTGTTAGTAACCCATCCCCAGTCAAACCATAGTGTCGGCAAAGGATATGACCAGATTGTTCACCACCTAACATCCCTCCCGTTTTCAGCATTTCGGCTTGCACGTATTGATCACCTACTGCTGTGCGAATTAATTGCCCACCTTGTTGTTGCCAAGCCCTCTCAAAGCCCAAGTTAGCCATGACTGTAGATACAATCAAGTTATCTGGTAATTGTTGCTGTTGCTTGAGATTTTGTCCCCAAAGATAGAGAATGTAATCACCATTGACTGATCTGCCAGTATGATCTACAGCCAAAACGCGATCGGCATCGCCATCAAAGGCGAACCCTAAGTCAGCGTTATGTTCTTGAACGGTAGCTTGGAGAATGTCTAAATGGGTAGAACCGCAGTTAACATTAATGCGATCGCCATCGGCTTCATTATGCAAGCAAATGACCTCTGCCCCCATTTCTTGAAACACAGCAGGTGCTAACCCCACAGATGCACCCCACGCTAAATCTAAAACAATCTTCATTCCCTGAAGATTGCCAGCATTTTCTAAGGGTTTTTGTAAAGCTTCGCCATAATTTTTAATTAATTCCAGACGTGAGTAATGCCGTCCGCAATGATTCCCCTCGCCTGTAACTGAGGTACTACCACGCAATCCATCTTCAATTTTTTTCTGTAACGCTAGTGATAACTTAGTACCTTCTGCCCCAAAAATCTTAATCCCATTATCTTCTGGTGGATTATGGCTAGCAGAAATCATCACCCCACCTATGGCTGCACTGATGCTAGTCAGATAAGCGACGCAAGGAGTAGGACATAATCCTAAATACCAAACTTCTATTCCTGCGGCTGTTAACCCTGCACTCAATGCCATCGCCAACATATCACTAGAGTTGCGGGAATCCTGTCCCAAAATGATCGGTCCATCCCGATCAACATGGTCACGTAGAACTACACCAGTCCAGAAACCGACTTGCAATGCCAACGGCGCACTTAGCAATTCTCCGACTTTGCCACGAATCCCATCTGTACCAAACAGGGGATTTGCAGGCAAAGATAGTAAATTCAGTGCATTATTCTGCTCAAATCCCTTACCTAACTTTTCAACTTCAGAAGCAGAAATCACTCGAATGTTGCTTTGAGTTCGAGTTATTGATGAAACCATATGCTTAAACACCCCACACACTCACACAGGAGATTATCACTTTAAAGGTTATTTAACAATTTATAGTCAACGTTCTTTGCTTTGCTTTTATGATAATTATTTTTCTTTGTTATTCAGAAATTTTTTACTTCACTTCTTAGGGAATTTTACTGAGAAAATAACGAGGTTTCGGGAATTTTTTACATCTCAATATACCTGCCTAACTAAGATGCTCCCAAGTGTAACTCCTGATTGCGGTATTTACCAGGGCAAATTTGTTAACTTCACAAAATTTTTTTTAAAGAAGAGGTGAATAGTCATTAGTAGGTAGAGACGTTGCACTGCAAAGTCTCTGATAGACGTGATTATTTTGGCAAATTATCTGATCCGAACCGTATTGCTTACACCCTCAGAGCAGAGTGCAAGGATTCAACAATGCTTTTTGCAGTAGAATTTGATAGTCTTCATCATTGATGCAATAAGCACCAAACCTTTCCAAATGGGGGTTCATCATTTGAGCATCAAACAGAACAAATTGTCTTTGGCGTAATCTTTCGACTAACTTGACCATCCCTACTTTAGAACCTTCGGGAATCAGGTAAAACATCGATTCGCCAATGAAAGCACCACCAATGACAATGCCTAAAATACCCCCAGCGAGTTTGTCACCTTGCCAAGTTTCAAAACTATAAGCAAAGCCAGCTTCGTGCAGTAATAAGTAAATCTCTGCTAATTCTGCGGAAATCCAGGTGGTTTCTCGGTTAGAGCAACCGGCGACTACAGAGTGAAAATCACGGTTAATCGCCACAGTAAACCGTTCTTGATTTAAGACACGCTGCAAAGACTTGGGGTAGCGAAATTTATCATCTAAAGGAATCAAAGTGCGATCGCGACTTTTGTACCATCCCAGTCCAGTATCGTCATCAGCCATGAGAAAATAGCCTTGAGCATAGCCTTGTATAATAGCGGCAAGATCATATTGCATAGATAAAACTAAAAATAAACATAAAAAAACAAGGCAGAAAGCAGAGAAGCAGGGGAGGAAATTTTACCCCAATGCCCTACGCCCTATGCCCCATACCCAATGCCCCATACTGTGCGTTTAAGAACGATGACACAACCAATACCACCTATCACCCTACCACCCTCAGACAATCCCCACCTCGAAGGTGAATGGTTACAAGAACGTTTGCTGCGGTGGCTGGATACAGAATTTATTCCAGAAGCAGTTAATCAAAAGATTGCTCAACGCGCTGCACAGATTTTTTTGCGTCAAAGAATGGAAGGGGAAAATGACCTTGGTTCTCTAGTGATTGCCATTGTCACAGAGATGCAGGCGTTTGATTTTTCCAAAAGCTTTTATGGAGAGTTTGCGATCGCTAACGCTGTCAGCGATCTACTCTTAGAAAGTCTGGGTATCGACCGTTGTTGCGGACAATAAAAGAAAGTCTACAGTCAAAAGTCCAAAGTCAAAAGCTCATGTCTGGACTATTGACTAATGACTATTGACTAAATAACTACCAACTAGACTTAACTACTCCAGGTAATAGGCCTTCGTGCGCCCATTCCCGTAGCACGTTCCGAGACAGCCCAAAATCACGGTAAACACCTCTAGGACGACCAGTTAACCAGCAACGGTTACGCTGACGAGTAGGCGCACTATTGCGGGGTAGCTGTTGGATTTGGCGGTGAATTGCTAGTTTATCTAAGGGAGACTCTGTTGTTCTGAACTCTTCTAAAAGAGCTTCACGCTTGGCAGCATACTTTTCCACCAACTTAGCGCGTTTTTTCTCGCGCTCAATCATACTTTTCTTTGCCATAAATTATCTTACCAACGTAAAGACAGCATTTTCCATTCTACATTTAGTACACGCTGATCGTCTCTCTTTTTGACTATTTATCTAGAGAGTGCTGAGTGCTGAGTTCTGAGTTCTGAGTCCTGAGTCCTGAGTGCTGAGTCCTGAGTCTTGAGTGCTGAGTCTTGAGTGCTGTTAGCGGTAGCGGGGCGTTTAGCCCGTGCTGAGTCTTGAGTCATTAGTTTTTCTCCTCTACTCCCCCTGCTCCCCCTGCTCCCCCTGCTCCCCCTGCTCCTCTAATCCCCCTGCTCCCCTACCTCCTACCATCACCGCAGGGCATAAATCAGCTAGTTCGCAAGCTAGACAAACAGGAGAACGGGCTTTACACACAGCGCGACCATGATAAATCAGGCGAATTGACCAATTTTCCCAATCTGGCTGCGGTAATAACTTCATCAAATCTTTTTCAATGTGGATGGGATCTGGATACTTCGTTAAACCCAAGCGTTGGCTGAGACGTTTAACATGAGTATCTACTGTCACCCCCGCATTAATCCCATAGGCATGGGCTAAAACCACATTGGCAGTCTTACGTGCTACCCCAGGCAACTTTAACAGATGTTCCATTTGATCGGGAACTACAGAGTCAAACTCGTTCACAATCATCCGACAAGCCCCTTGGATATTTTTGGACTTATTGCGATAAAACCCAGTGGAACGTACCAAGTTTTCTAACTCCGCTAAGTCAGCATTTGCTAAACTCGCGGCATCAGGAAACCGACTAAATAAAGCTGGGGTGACTTGATTAACTCGCTCATCTGTACATTGAGCCGAAAGAATCGTAGCCACCAGCAGCTGCACAGGGGTTGAATAAGTTAAGGAGCAAGTGGCATCTGGATACAACCGCTTCAAGCGAGTCAGAATTTCTAGAGCTTTTTGCTTTTTAGATAGGGATTTGCGGTTTGTACTCACTGGAACAATTTTTGTACCCACTCCAACTGGGTAGTTTCTTTAACAATCAGAAAAATTCCCAGACCCAAGAGTAGCATTAAACCAGTTTGCATCACACCATCTTGAATCCGATTAGGTAAGGGTTTACCGCGCAAACCTTCGATCAGCAAAAATGCTAATTGTCCTCCGTCCAAAGCCGGGAGGGGTAAAATATTAATGACTGCCAAGTTGATGCTAATTAAAGCCCCAAAGAAGAACAAACTACCTGTATCGTTTTGGGCAATGTTAGCTCCAATTTCGACAATTTTAATGGGGCCGGAGACTTGACTGGCTGTTTCACCAAAGTTAGTAATTAGCTGTCCAAAGCCTTTAAAAGTCATAGTGACGATGCGCTGAAATTCAGTAGCACCGATACTTAAAGCCTTTCCGGGATTAGTAATTGCACGGCGTTCAACTTTACCATTAGGTGCAAGTCCCACCCCAATACTGCCACCATTAGGCTTGGCTTCAGGGATAACATTTACAGACAGCGTTTTGTCACCACGGGCTATTTCTAGTTGAATCGACTGATTGGGACTACTTTTAATGATGTCTCTTAAACTATCGATTCCTTGGAGGGAAGTGCCAAATTGTTGTTGATTAGCTGCAAGAATCACATCTCCTGCTTGTAGTCCGGCTTTAGTGGCTACATTACTGACATCTGGTGCTAGCTGTTGAATTAATACCCCTGGTTGACTAGCTTGGCCGATACCAATGAAGCTAACTTGGCCTACCAGTAACATATAGGCAAAAATTAAATTGGCGATTACCCCTGCACTAATGACGATCGCTCGATCTAAAACTGGCCGATTACGCAGCAAATTCGGGTCATTGGGCGGAATATCGCTATCGGGGTCATCATCAGGAAACCCAACAAAGCCACCCAAAGGAAAAGCGCGGATAGCATACTCGGTTTCAGATCCTTGGTACTTCCAAAGAACTGGGCCAAACCCCAAAGAAAAGCGGTTGACATGAATACCTTGAGAACGGGCTGCAATAAAATGTCCCAACTCATGTACCAAAATTAATACAGCCAAGACTGCGATCGCTGCTAAAACTGACATAGAGCAAATTAGTCAAAATATTTGGATATATATTTTTATTGTAGTAGTTAGGGAACGGACGCACAGACTCAACCTATCTCTCAGGGTGAGATGATGCTTGGATTCAGCCTAGCGATGTCTATAATGATGTTACGCCTACGCACTAACGCACTACTCGAATTTCAATTCCAATATTAAGGTTACTCCACAAACGATCAGTGGTGATCACAGGCTGGTTGAGAATAACACCTAAAGCCAAACAAGCACGATCTCCAAATGAAAGTCCGATAGATTTAGTAGCCGGACGCATCATACCAGCCCTCAGAGCTTGTTCTTCATTAAAAAGAATTACCTCAAGATTTAGATTCAATAGAATTTGCCTAATCTCTTCTTCAGGGATTCCTGCTTCTGCTAACTTTGCTATAACTTCCGATAGGTTGACACTACTAATTGCTGCATTGTCAATCAACTGCAAAATTTCTTCGCTACCAGTTTCTTGATTAAGCAACGCTAAAACAGCAGAAGCATCTACAACAACTTCACTCACTCAAGCTCTCCAATCTTCGCTCCTCAATTAACTCTTGAGAAAGCCTTCTACTAGCAGGAATATATTTTCTCAAAAGAGCCTGAGCTTCTTGGACAGAAGTTTGAATACTACTACTGATGGGTTGATCTTCTAGTACAAGGACAGCATTATATTCACCCACAGGTAGGTCTATAGGAGAATTAACTAGCAACTTACCATCCTGGGTAATTGTGACGATTATTTCTAATGCTCTCATAATTGAACTAAACAATATCCCCCAATGTTTTACCTTTGCCAGCAATAGATGCCGGGGGAGTGCGTTGTTTTTTCGATGGTAAGGTTTCTTCTATAAAGGTAACAATGACACGAGCGGTATTAACTTGGGGTTGTTCCGATACCCATTTTACTTGACCATTTTCATAAATCGCTTCGTAACTTTTTAACATGGCAATCAGGGTTTTATTAACCTTTGTGCTTTCTTAAATTATAGTTTGGGCGATCGCTTACATTGGGATTAAGCCAATTGAACGTAACTGAGGTATCCTACTACTCATAATGCGTCCACATCCGCAAGACTTTTACCGTATTTTCGGATTCAATAACTTCATACACCAAACGATGCTGAATGTTAATTTGTCGGGAGTATGCACCTTCTAAATCTCCCACTAACTTTTCATAAGGTGGCGGATTCTCAAATGGATTGATTTGAATAATATCGAGTAATTTTTGCGCCTTATCTCGTAAATTGCTAGCAGCTAGTTTCTTAGAATCTTTCTGAGCTTGTTTAGTGTAAACTAAATCCCAACTCACCACTCTAATTCCCGACTGCACTCCTCAATCGGTGTTGCAAGTCCTGCCTGAATTGATTCCCGCATTCCTGGAACTGAGAGAAGGTAGAGGGTTTCCTGTACAGATACCCAGTCGGCTTCCGACAACAAAACGGCATTGCTACTCTTCCCTGCAATCACAATAGGTTGATGGGACTGATTCACTGAATCAATTAAATCCTGTAACTGCTGTTGAGCTTCATTAATTGGAATCATTAATTTGTCAATCCTTATCCTTTATTTGTTATCCCCTACTAAGATGATTTCTACAAAATCATACGACAGTGTAGAGACGCTACCTAAAACGCCTCTACTGGTTTACCCTTTGACTTAATTACAACACTTCTCTTCCCAAGAAAGGTTGCAATACTTCCGGTATCAACACTGTCCCATCGGGTTGTTGATAATTTTCCAAAATAGCTGCCATTGTGCGCCCCACAGCCAAGCCTGAACCGTTGAGGGTATGGACAAACTGAGTCCCCTTCTTGCCGGCTTCTTTGAAGCGAATATCCCCCCTTCGCGCCTGGAAGTCTACAAAATTGGAACAACTAGAAATCTCTCTGTACTTACCAGAAGAAGGTAGCCAAACTTCTAAATCATAGGTTTTAGTGGAAGAGAAACCCAAATCTCCACTACATAAATTGATCACGCGGTAAGGTAACTTTAAAGCCTGTAAAATCGCTTCTGCATTTCCTACCAATTTTTCTAACTCATCAAAAGAGGTACTGGGATGTACAAATTTCACCAACTCCACTTTATTGAATTGATGTAAGCGAATTAACCCCCGCATATCACGCCCATAGCTACCCGCCTCTCTACGAAAGCAAGGAGTATAAGCACAATGGTATATAGGCAAACTTTCTGCCCCTAGAATTTCTCCCCGATAAAGGTTTGTAACGGGTACTTCTGCCGTCGGAATCAGCCATAAGTCATCATCAGCACATTTAAAGCTTTCTTCCGCAAACTTAGGTAACTGGCCTGTCGCCGTCAAAGACTCACTATTTACCAAAAGCGGTGGACTAACTTCTACATACCCAGCTTGGGTTTGCATCGTCAGCATCAAGTTAATTAATGCCCTCTCCAATGCTGCACCAGCACCGATAAGGTTGACAAAGCGACTTTGAGCAACTTTCACAGCTCGCTCGACATTGAGAATACCTAGCTTTTCGCCAATTTCCCAATGCGGTAGAATATTGGGATTCTGAGGTATGTACTCATCACCCCAACGGCGAACTTCTAAGTTATCTTCCTCACTTTTACCTAGGGGTGTAAAATCACTGGGTACATTAGGAATTGCGAGGATAAGTTGCTCAATTTCTGCTTTGAGTTCCTTTTCTTTAGGTTCTAGTTCGCTCAATTGGGCTTTAACACTATTACCCTCATCCCGTAGTGCTTGAATTTCTGGGTCTTGAGGACTCACGCCAGATTTAATCTTCTGCCCAACGAGTTTACCAATTTCATTACTTCGAGCTTGCAGTTGGCTACGAGTAACTTCTATGTCTCGTTGCTGCCTATCTAACTGTAATATCGGTTCTATGTCGTATTTACCACTACGACTATTCAACCGTTCCTGAATTAGTTGGGGGTTTTCCCGTATTTGCTTAATATCCAGCACAGATTTTTCTCAGTCTTTTGCCTAATTCCTGCCAACACATCAGCATATACTGATTTTGACTTGCCATGCCAAGAAAAGCAAATACAAAAATTATATTAAAAGAGGGAATCAGGAGTGGGGAGTAGGGAATGGGGCAAACAACTGGTTCGCCTCGTTTTGGCTAATAAGCTGTTCCACATTGAATTTGCATACAGTGTATGGCTAGGATGCTAATAAATGCTGGGTTTTTCATTTTGAATTTTGAATTGATTAAGAGCGGTTGATGCGATTGAGTAGCCATAGTGAAGCAACTAACCCAGCAAAATGAGCTGACACAGTATTAATATTTGCCTGTACCACCAACATATCTAAACCACTAATGATTCTGGTGGGGTCAAAAAATTGAGTTGTGATGGCTTGCGGAGATATTGACCTAGCTACCAGTGTACCGACGATCGCCTGCGCTCCCAAAAGTGTAATTAGTGTTCCCCCTAAATTTACCCATAGCCCTAACCGTAAAACCTGTACTGTCTCAATTTTCCGAGGACGATTGCTAGGGTTCGATGACAGCAATTGCTTACCAATTCTGGTATAACGATAAGCCAGATATAGCCCACCACCTAAGATTAATATTCCACAAACTGCTAAAAAGACACCGAAACTAGACCCAGGATTATTACTAGGACTGCCTGCTCTTTGACTGAAAACAGCAAATAATAAGACAATAATCCCAGAAACTACACCTAGCACTAATTGAATCCAAAAGCTAATCCAACCCGTGAGGCGAAATGTCTGGGCAATTGTTCGGAGATTAGAGGAGGACGAAGGAGCATCGGAGTTTTGTGACATACTGAATCACCAACCTGCTAGGCACTTACTGATTTTATGGATGACTTACACACAGGTAACGATAGCTGAAAGCCTAGGCTCAAGAATGTTAGTGATCAAATCTTTTACACTCACACCCCTATATCCCTACCATTTTGGTGTCAGCCCTGTTAATACTACACTTACCAGATGAGATACGAATATCTCAAGGTTAGACATCTCAGTGTTGCATATTTTGAGCCTGTCTACAGGTCTTGAGCTTGCCACCATATCATCATTAGTTGCTCAATTTTTTGATGATTTGCACTAAAATGTTGATTTTTTAAAAAAGTATTGGTTAACTTTTCCAGATTTACAGACAAAAAGACATTTTACCTGTAAAATTCTTTCGATAGCATCTTACGTTTAAGCAGTTCTAACCAGCTCCGCATTACTTAAAACAAAGGTAGTAGAAAAATCTACTGTCTTGATTGCTCCTCACAACACTAATTAAAGCTAGGCTGGGAGCGTTTTATTTTCACGCTCCTAAAACTTTTGTTATTTTCCCTGATTTCTAATCGTGGGTTCTCATTTTGATGTTTACACTTAGGAAATTCTGTCTAGGTAGCACTATATACTTACTCGGATTAGAGTAGCAGCGTATACTGGCTACAAAGATGTAAATTCCACCCTAAGGCATACTTTTAGCCATTTACTAAATTATGAAAATTGAGGATATATATCAATTCTTTGAGAATCCTCCGCCAACTTATCTCTGCCAAGAACTAGCAATTTGTTACATTCTGGATGTGTTGCTACAAGGGGAATCCTACGGTACTGAGTTGATTCAACAATTAGAAACTGAATACCCCACCTATCGGCTTTCTGACACTGTGCTTTACAGTGCCATTAAATTTCTCGAAGACCATAATGCTATTAATGGGTATTGGAAGAAGTTGGAGGGTCGAGGTCGGCCTAGGCGAATGTACCAAATTTCCCCAGAATGGGAAGGACAATCACTCGATTTGGCTCGGCTTTGGCAAGATTACATAACTCAGAGGATAAAGTAATTAAATAACCCAAGTCGCTAGTTAGGTAAATGTCTAGGGGTGTAGAAGTATAGTCAACATAACTCGAAAACTTGAAAATGCTGATTCCCTACTCCCTATTCCCTGACTACGCAAGCAAGTATGGCTATGCTCCCGTAAGGTATACAAAAATCAAAGCGGATAATTATATTAACTGGCGTTGATAATTAATAATGAATAAATCTCCTCGATGTTAAACAGTCACAACCAATCATGGATACTGCTATTTTGCCATCCACCTTACTGCTAACCTTGTTATTATCGGTTGGGCTGCTTTTCTTTATTCGTGCTGCGACTAAAGACAGGACACAGACAACACAGCTGATATCTGAGCAAGATGAAGCAGTCTTCATGCCTCAATTACAAGATTATTTTCGCTCTCGCTCTTACCGAGTAGTAGAGATAGACAAGTCAAAAAACGTAGTAGCTTTTGAAGGATTTGTCAAGCCCAGCATTTTTCTAGCTTTCTTTTTAACGCTGCTAGCTGCTGTTGGTCTTGTCTGTTTATCATTGGTTCTATCTTTCCTTTTTCCTCAATACAGCCTTCTTTTTTTCGGGCTGTTACTACTTTCACCTTTGAGTGGTTTTTTCTATTGGCAAAAGGCGGGAAGACTTGAAAAAGTGTTGCTCAAACTTGAACCAAACTTTAAAGATCAAGTTTCTTTTAGCAAAATTACTGTGACAGCTCATCGTGATGAGCTGGCTGAACTACAAAAAACATTGCAGCTAAAGCCTGGCAATGCCTAGAGTTAAAAGTCAAAAAGCTTATAGAATAGGCTTTTTACGCCCTGCTGTACTAGTAATTGATGTTCGATGCGTCTGATGACCTGAATGTTTGGGCTAAATGTTGAGTATTTGACAACTTTCCTGTTGCCGTTGGTGCTAAATCGCTGGTTTTAAAATACCGAATTTTGCACCTGTCGAGCAACCGGATAAACAATAGGGAATTAGATAGATACCAATTCGGATACTGATTTCCCCTACGACATAATGCCGTAAGGGAAATCAGTATGTGCTGGCAGAGCTTTGTTGGCAATCCAGAAGATGAAAGTACATCTTAACTCTCGCTTTTGGATGCTTTTTGCTCTATCTTGACTCCCTTGTGTAGGATGCGACCAAATAGAAATCAATAAAAACCAAAAATCTTGGTTTATGGTTGATTGCCCATGTACTTGGTCTAAATTTACTGGCAAATCAGTTACAAACTTAAAAAAAATGGAAACTTTGCATAAACTGAGCATCTTTGCCAGTTAAATGGTTGTCAGAAGTTGCACTCATCACGTAAGATAACCATTCGTAAATCAGCGACTGCCCACAGCCACTGGTTCTAAACCTACGGGAGGTTCTAATATCCGCAGGCTAGGAAACAAAAAATGGTTCTCTTCCACATATTGAGCGCCAAACAGCCCTTTTTCTGCCCAGAAATAGCGGTCTGTTGTGTGTTCATTTCGCTTTACGAGTAGCAATGCTGGTGGCAAGATACCTTCAGCTTGAATGAATTTTCTGGCTGCTGTCACAGGTTTTTCTTCGCCGCTCTCGATGCTATATTGAGGCACGTGTTCTAAAATACGCCGTCCTTCTTGGCGACGACGACTCTTTCTTTTGCGTCTCCTTGCCAACCTATTTTCCTCCTCTTTCAAGCTATAGATTGTAGTGATAGCTACAAAATCCGTCGTAATTATATAGGTTCTAGTTCAAAAGATCAATAGTTTTTTAATTTTTGATACAGCGAAAATATTATTATTGACAGTAGATTAAATGAGAGCGAAAAAGTAAATAATCCTTTGGTGAAAACTATTACTGAAAATATTTAGTTAAGCTTTATTAAATAATGGGGGAAAACAAAGTATTTTCTTTTATCTTCTCTCAAATTCTGTGATCCTGAGCAAGAGCTGAAAAATGTTAATGTCTGCCAGTTCAGATTTTGTTGCTCTATGCCGAGAGCAAATAGCACTATTGACCCAAGGGCTGGGAGCATCTTTAAGCGTGGTTTATTTAACCCAAGAATTGGTAGAGTCTCCCACAGGTGAGACAAAACTCATTCCTGTAGTAGTTTACCCAGAAACCGCAGTAATATTGCCAGGAGAGGAAATTTTTGAGGCTACAGCCAGCAAACAACTGCAAATAGGAAATTTGTTGGCACTGCCTCAGCAACAAGGAAATTTATTGACACCAGCACCAACCACAGAAACACCCCAAACTGAACAACCGCAATTAGAAGAAGACTTTTTGTTGAGTGGGTATCAATTTGTCTTTCCTTTAATTCATGAGGGTGTGATGATGGGATTATTGGTGACAGGTAGAGACGATCGCCCGTGGAGTGAACCTGAACAGAACCAAATTCAAACCATTGGGCAAACATTAGCGATCGCTTGTATATTGGATCAACGTCGAGCCTGGTTGCAACAACAACTGCATCAACAGCAAATTTTGCAAGAACAACAGCGAGATTTGTTAGATAACTTATTACATCAGTTCCGTAACCCGTTAACTGCCTTACGCACCTTTGGCAAACTGTTATTAAAGCGGTTGCGACCAGGAGATATAAATCGGGATGTGGGAGACAATATCGTCAGGGAAAGCGATCGCCTGACGGAATTGCTGCAAAAATTTGATCAGGTCATCGATTGGGCAAATCTAGATTTAGAGCTTCTTTCACTACCAGACAACGAAGCATTTGTAGAAGCTACTGTACAAAAAGAATCTCAACCTGTACTATTACTACCAGGCACGGGAGACAAAGCAACTGATTGCTCCTTGGCTGAATTATTAACACCATTGCTAGTTTCTGCTCAAGCGATCGCTCAAGAGAGGAATCTAGAATTAATATTGGAAGTTCCCCAGGGTTTACCGTTAGTTAGAGCTAATCTTAAATCCTTACAAGAAGTATTGAGTAATATCATTGATAATGCACTCAAGTATACTCCTTCAGGCGGTAAGGTTTATATTGAATTAGGGCAAGAAAAAGCTAATTTTCAAGGCATAGCAATTAGTGATACTGGCCCTGGTATTCCGCCCGAAGATTTAGCCCATCTAGGGGAAAGACATTATCGAGGAGTGCAAGCCCAAACAGAAATTCCCGGCACAGGTTTGGGATTAGCGATCGCGAAACAACTAATTGAGCAGATGCACGGACAAATAGAAGTTTTCAGCCCGGCTATCAACTCGGCGATCGCTACACCAAATGCGCCAGGAACAAGTGTGATTATTTGGTTGCCAATTAGTCATTAGTCAATGGTCAACTATCCTGACTGTTCACGAGATTTGGAAAACCCCTCTCCAAACTTGGAAGGAGAGAGGCTTTAAATCTTCACTTTTCTAGTAGGGAATGGGTTAGAGGGTTAGGTTCAGCATAAATTTCTCCACATTACGTGAAAAGTCAGATTAACTATTTCAACGAAACCAGTAAATTTTGATTAATTGTCATTTGTAAGTCTGTGTCTGGGTCAATGGCGATTAAGTCTACGCTGTTTCTACCGAAGAATAAACCAATTAATCCACCAATAGCCGCGCCACCTAAGACTTCTTCTGTAGCGATCGCGCGATCGCCTGTAACTGCAGATACCGCAGCTGCTGCACTTGCACCTAACACAGTATTTTTGAGAATTGTACCGGTGCTAGTACCCTTTCTGACGGTTTCAGTTTTAGTAATAACTTCGGAAGTTGCACTAATGTCATACTCTTGACCTGTGGTTAAAACCAATTTTTGGGCAACAAATTGAGAACCACTCTGAGTAGGTCTGAGTTGACCCACGACCTGACTACCAGCAGGAATAACTACATTTCCTTCTTGAGTAACGACGTTTTGCTCTACTGTCAGTGTCAAAGGTGCTGTTTCGTCTTTTGTCACCAGAATTTTTTCCGCCTTATCATACTTCACAGGAATAACTGTCCCTTGAGGAATGGTGACAGCAATCGGTGTTGGGGTTGTAGGTTGAATAGCTACAATATAGGGTGAATTAATCGTTGAAGCTTGATTAGAACTAACTAATGCTTGGTGAATAAAAGCTGCTACCTGAGCGCGTGTAGCGGTGTTGGTGGGACTTAAAAACCTGACATTGGGATAGTTGACTACAATTTGCTTTTCAGTCGCGGCGGCGATAGGGCTACGGGCATAGCCTGCTATGTTAGAAGCGTCGTTGAAATATTGCAGAGTGCTTTCAACGTTACCGCCAGGAGCATATTCTAGACCATTGGCTAGAGCAACCAAAACTTGCTGGCGGGGAATGTTTTCATTGGGTCTGAAGCTATTACCGGGATATCCTGATAAAAAACCGATGGTGTAGGCTTGCTGAATAGCACTATATGCCCAATAGTTGCTGGGTACGTCTACGAATCCAATTGCTTGACGTTCGGGTGCTTTTTGGAAAGCTTTGTTCACCATTGCGGCAAATTGAGCGCGTGTCACTGGTTCTTCTGGACGAAAGCTACCATCAGGAAAACCAGCAATTACACCTCGCTGTGATAATTCTCGAATAAATTGTGCTGCCCAGTAGTTAGATGAAACATCAGAAAAAGTAGTTTGAGCAAAAGATGGAGCAGCTATAACAAAAGGTGCAACAGTTCCTGCTGTGATGCTCAAAGCCATAAGTGCAGCAGTGCTAGATTGCCAACGATTTAATTTAAACATATATTTAGGACTCCACACAATTATTTGTTTATCTTGTTAATTACTTAGACAATTTATACATTAAAAAGTTTCCCATATGTCTCTATGATTAGAAATATTATTTTGTCTGGATATTCTAAATAAGGTAGAGATTTATATCACAAAATATATGTAATAAGTAATAGTGTAATCACTTATTGCGATATGGCTAACTTTTTGAGGGTGAGAATTAGATATCTATTGTTTAATAAACGATGATTTTATTTGCCAAAAAAATCAACGACCGCCTACTTAGAATAAAAGTAGCGATCGCTAATTGAATATCATGACAGTCAAAACTAAAATTAAGTGCAGCTTACTAGCGGATTAAATCCACATTCAAGTTAGAACTAAGTGCTAGTCTCAAGTCACGCTCTGGTCTAATTACAAATACTTCAGTTTCTTTTTTTCGTAATAGTACGCTAGCTAAAGCACCTGCGGCTGCACCACCTAAAGGTTCTCCAATTTCAATTCTTCTATTACCTGTAATCAGTGAAATTGCAGCCGCAGCACCTGCACCAATCGCGGCATCTGTTAATACTTTACTAGAATCATTGTTGCTGATTTTCTCAGTTTGAGTAATTGTCTGAGAGTTAGCATTAATTGTTTGTCTTATGCCTGAAGTATAGACTAATTCTCTAGCGACAAATCTTACTCCTCTGACGTTATCTTTATTGTCCCTGTCTGTAGAATATTGTCCATCAAAATATACTGGTTCTAATTGTCCAATAACTTCAGTACCAGCAGGAATCAAAACATTTCTATTTCCATCAATAATATTGTTAGCAACTTTCAAGGTTAACTGTATAGTTTCTCCCCGGCTAACAACAACTTTCTCTTTGTCATGTCTAACAGGAAAACTAACTCCAGCAGGGATAGCAACTCTTCTAGTTTGTCCAATATTGTATTGAGCATTAGCCGCAGGAGCAAAGGCAATTATCGGGGTAATGACACCTGTGGTAATTGTCATTGCCATAACTGCGGCTGCTCCAGATTTCCATTGATTCAGGTGGTTCATAAACTTTTGAGGTTTGATTGCTGTGATAGGTTTCATGACGAGCATTTACTGAGATTGTTTCTGACTGCTTTTAAACCTGTGCATAGGGCAATACGGTTCATTTAAGTGTTATTTGCGTAGAGAATTAGTCTGAGCAGATGGGATAAATCGCTTCTCTACATGAGAATTTTGGGCTGATCTGAACTTTAGTAGAGATATGGCAACGTCTCTACTGGCGTTATTATTTTGACCAAAGACTTCTCGCCAAGAAAACCCCACTCTTCTCGTAAAAGTATTGTGGCAAGGCTCTGGCAATGATAAGTAATATTAAAAATTAAATTTTAAGATTAAGCAATATAAAAATGGACAGTTTTCAACAAAACTGCGATTTTAGGAATATGTTAGATAATTACGTTTAAATTTTTGCTATTTCAAGCATTCTGCACAGCAGAAACATTACCTTGTCCAGATATTGGACGAGGAAAGTTTGGTAAATCAATACCACTATGACTAGAAGTACGGGTTTTAAGAGCCAAGCGATAACTTACACTCTGAAGTTCAGCTTGTAGCTGACGGTTTTCTCTCTGTAAGGTAGCTACTTTTTCTCTGACTGGAGTCATCCGTTCTTCAAATTTACGCCTGTAAATTTGAGGTAGTTCCTGTACTACTTGCTCTAACATCCGACTACGGTCAGTTAACTCTTGCACCGATTGGCGCAGTTGGTAAATTTCCAAATCACGAGATGTGATTTGCTCTTGATAGAAAGTTACTTGCTGCTCAACAGCTTGTAACTGTTCTTGCAAAGCTTTTAATTGAGTTAAATCCTGTTCCGCCTCTAATCGAGGAGGGATAAAATTAGTATTACCCTTGACTAGCCGGAAAAGTTCTTGAGATAGTTGCTGAACTAATTGATCGCGTAGCTGTAACTCTTGGCGCAGCTGCGACATTTCTGTAGAGAGAGCTTGGATGTTGGGTATTTCAGTTTGGCTCACGCTGGCTTAAAGCTCCGATTGAAGAATATTTTCCAACCTTGGATATAACTGCGATCACCTGCTTTTGGCAAGTAATGTTAATTTAGCATTCCCAACTCCATCACAAAATAAGGCAGAAGGTAAAAATTTTTTTGTTTGTTAGTGCTGAGTGCTGAGTTATGTTAGCGGTAGCGCGGCGTTTAGCCGGTGCTGAGTTATGAGTGCTGAATAAAAATCTTGTTCCTTGTGAAGCCCCTCCGGTAGGAGGGTTTATCGTCATCAGGAATATACTGCGTCCTTGCAGTTTTGCGATTGGTAGCGACTCTCATGAAGTACCGTAGTGTAGATTTGCTAACTAGGACTGACTTACGTCTCGCTAAACTAACAGCACTCACTACTCACTACTCACTAAAATCGCCTTAAGCGGTGACAGCAACTTCCTCGGCTTCAGCCTCGGACACGTCTTGCTTGGTTGTGAGGTAGCGAATTACGTCTTCGCTCAAACGCATTGCGCGTTCTAAGGGAGCAATCACTGTTCCAGGGCCAGTGTAGTTTACTTGAATATAGATGCCATCACGATGCCTGTTAATTTCATAAGCAAGACGACGCTTACCACGATTTTGGATTTCGATGTTGTCAGCACCTTGATCTTTGAGCAAGTTCTGATATTTAGCGATCGCTAATTCTACCTGTTCATCTGTCAGGTCTGGGCGCAGAATATATAGTGTTTCGTAAACTATGGACATGGATGTAATTCTCCTTTTGGACATCTGGCTGCTAATGCTAATTTATACAATCACTTTGTTAAAGTTACTAGTATCAATGAACATCTGAAGCAACAAGGAACTATAATCTTACCAGTTTTCTATTTTAATCATCAGCTCCATCTGCCAAAATTAACCTTGTTGATGAGAATTGGCAACTTTAGTCCCCAGTCCCCAGCTTTGCAATTTTGGATGTCCAATGAATGGATTTTAGATTGTTCAATCCAAAATCCGTCTTGAAAAGTTGAGCCACTGCGTTGGCTGGGTTTCCCGGCTTGTAGCAAGTGGCGTTCCTAGGTTGGGAAACCTGCCTACAGAACTTTCCGCAAAATCTAAAATTCCTAGTCCCCAGTCTCCAATCTCTACTTTTAACTTTAGACAAGAGGATATTGATCAAGGTTATGGCCCAACGCTATGTGCGAGTTCAAAATCAAGAAGGAAAGATTTACTATGGGTTATTACAACTATCCCTGAACGTGCAGGTGTTGGATGCTCCACCTTGGCTACACGGACAACCCACAGAGTTAGTTTTAGAAGCAGAAAATTACCAAATTCTTGCACCTTGCGCTCCCTCGAAGATTGTGGCGGTAGGCAAGAATTACGCGGATCATGCGGCAGAAATGGGAACATTAGTACCCGTTGAACCATTAATTTTTCTTAAACCACCAACATCGATTATTCCCTCGGAGACAGCAATTAAGTATCCTCCTCAGTCGCAACGAGTAGACTATGAAGGTGAATTAGCATTAGTAATTGGCGATCGCGCTTGTAACTGCACGCAAGAGGAAGCCCAAACTAAAATTTGGGGTTATACAATCGCCAATGATGTGACAGCAAGGGATTTACAACAAAAGGATGGTCAATGGACGCGAGCTAAAGGTTTTGATTCTTTTTGTCCTCTAGGGCCTTGGATTGTCCGAGAATTAAATCCTGGTGCTAAATTGCAGACGTTTGTGAATGATGATTCTCATCCAGTGCAATCTGCGCGTATTGATCAGATGGTTTTTCCTCCTGATTTTTTAGTGTCTTATATCAGTCAGGTTATGACGTTGCTACCCGGAGATATAGTGTTAACGGGTACGCCAGAAGGTATTGGCCCATTGCAAGTAGGCGATCGCGTCCGTGTGGAAATCGAAGGTATCGGTCGCCTAGAAAACACAGTGGCATCCCATTAAGTATCAGCGTACCTGCATATACACCGCGTCAGAAATGGCGGGAATTTCTGCATAACGTCCTAGTAATGACTGAGCAACTGAATAGACTACGGCTGCTACGATCCCCAGAAAAATTGTGTTTGCTATTGTCTCGATGGCAAAGCCAGTATTAGGAATTTGCGTTAAAATTCGCACTAGTATAGTACACAAAAATATCACAATGTCCAGCAGAATTGCCTGCATGGTGTTGAAACGAATAAAATGACTAATTTTCTCGTTTCTGACTACGAATATGAATAAAGCAAAGAAAACGAGCAGTTGACCCAATTGTCCTAAGCTACCGTAAACTATCAATACTGGTTGCAATGGTAATAGAAGGACTTGTAGTGCTGGAAATTGTCTTAACAAAAAACTCCCGAACACTAGACCATCAATTATAGGCAAAAGATAAGGTAAACAAGCAAAAATTCTATCGGCAATTGTTGTAGTCCCGCGCCACGCCATTGTGCATTCTCCTTTGGCTAAATTTTTAGAGTTACTTGAGCCTAGGATAACGCAGTTACTCAGCCTTGCTAGAAAAGTATGACTATTCTATATGGGCAATGCGGAAGCCCATCAGACATTCATACTGTTCGGGGTGCTGTTGTGCGAGTTTGCGAATAGCTTGACCACAAGATAGCTGTCCCCTACGCCAACGGGGTTGACCACTACCATCAGCAAGCAAACAAGACTGGCAAACTCGCTCAGGAGCTAGGATTTGCTCATCCATTAAAATGACCAACATATAAAACCCCCCCTTTAAAACTCTACTGCTGCAAGGTTTATTCCTAGGCTTAATCAAGCTACACTAGCTCAACAAAGGTAGTTTAGTTTCACTGTTCCCTTTTTAGCCCAATACTGCATATCTCACAGCAGATGCAAAAACTCTTTTGGATATTATTCCCCTACTGAGCATCGAGTTAAATATTATGCTAGGGATAAAAAGCAGATGTTAAATATTTAGGTGTACTAA
Organism: Anabaena sp. CCY 9402-a; assembly: GCF_963920945.1. Taxonomy (NCBI): domain Bacteria; kingdom Bacillati; phylum Cyanobacteriota; class Cyanophyceae; order Nostocales; family Nostocaceae; genus Anabaena; species Anabaena sp. CCY 9402-a. Next base: position 50,721 of record NZ_CAWUDL010000003.1, on the reverse strand, counting down.
GCATTGATACCCAAGATTTTACCACAGCCCCTAAACTCGCTTGGGTAAACACTTGGAAATATCATCATTACTTAACCTTCACTGTATAAGAACCGCTACAAATAATCAAAAGTATAAAAGTTCATATTTTCGTAAAGAGGTTTATGATGATTAATCTATGGAACTTGGCTGGTAGCTAATAATAAAAGATGATACAGATGCGATGAATCGTATTTGCATAGCAGATCAATAACATAGAAATATTGACTGTTGATTCTTAAATGTAGAAGCTACCTGCAAACCAAATCCGCTTTTGTACAAACTTCCATTAGGTATAGTTGAAGTGACTAGGACAAATTCAGACTTACTTGCTACCTCCGATCCCGCGATCGCAGAATTAATTAATCAAGAACTCCAACGTGAACGTGACCACTTGGAATTAATCGCCAGCGAAAACTTCACCTCTGCGGCTGTTTTAGCGGCTCAGGGTTCAGTCTTAACAAATAAATACGCCGAAGGTTTACCCGGTAAGCGTTACTACGGCGGTTGTGAATTTATTGACAAAATCGAGCAAATAGCGATTGACCGAGCCAAACAGCTATTTGGTGCGGCTCATGCTAACGTACAACCCCACTCTGGCGCGCAGGCGAATTTTGCTGTTTTCCTGACATTGTTAGAACCAGGCGACACAATCATGGGAATGGATTTGTCTCACGGCGGACATCTCACCCACGGTTCACCAGTGAATGTGTCGGGTAAATGGTTTCAAGTCCGTCACTACGGCGTAAGTCAACAAACAGAAAAGCTAGACTACGACCAAATTCGCGAGCTGGCGTTGAGGGAACGTCCCAAGCTCTTGATTTGTGGTTATTCTGCCTATCCTCGCATCATTGATTTTGAAAAATTCCGCAGTATTGCAGATGAAGTTGGTGCTTACTTACTAGCTGATATTGCCCACATTGCCGGTTTAGTCGCCAGTGGCTTACACCCAAACCCGATTCCTTACTGTGATGTCGTCACCACCACCACCCATAAAACCCTGCGCGGCCCCAGAGGTGGTTTAATTTTGACCCGTGATGCAGAACTTGGTAAAAAGTTAGATAAATCCGTGTTTCCTGGAACTCAAGGCGGCCCCCTAGAACACGTAATTGCAGGTAAAGCAGTTGCTTTTGGTGAAGCCTTAAAGCCAGAATTTACAACTTATTCCGGGCAAGTAATTGAGAATGCCCGTGCTTTAGCGACTCAACTAAAAAACAGAGGATTAAAACTGGTATCTGATGGTACAGATAACCATTTAATGCTCGTTGATTTGCGTTCTATTGATATGACAGGTAAGAAAGCAGATCAGTTAATGAGTCAGGTAAATATTACCACCAACAAAAATACAGTCCCCTTTGATCCCCAATCACCATTTGTGACTAGTGGTTTACGGTTAGGTTCTCCCGCCATGACAACACGGGGTATGGGAGTAACTGAATTTACCGAAATTGGTAATATTATTGCCGATCGCCTGCTCAACCCAGAATCAGAAGCAGTAGCTCAAGATTGTAAACGCCGGGTAGCCGCATTGTGCGATCGCTTCCCCTTATATCCCCACTTGGAGATTCCTGTACCAGCCTTAGCGTAGGGCATAGGGCATGGGGATAAGAGGAATTGGGGCAGAGTGCAAGGGGGCAGACTTTCCCCTTTTTTCCCTACTCCCTGCTCCCCTGCCTCCCCAGCCCCCAATTCTTATGCTGATTAGGGTCTCAAATGTAGTAAAAATAGGAAGGAAACGTCCTTAGCCAATTTTTGTTAATAAACTCCTAAAAATTACAGATGCCTGCTCAGATTTATCATCTGCTCGCTTTTCTTGTCGCCGCCGTAGTCGTTCTCTGGACTACACCTGATGTCAAAAATATTGGTATTAGAAGTGGACGTGTAGATAAACCTGGCGATCGCAAAATTCATGACCGTCCGATGGTGCGCCTGGGAGGAGTTTCTATCTTCGCAGGCACAATGCTATCTTTAATGATTGTTTGGTGGTTGGGTGGCTTTGCCAATCTGCCCCCTGATAAAGAATGGCAAATATGGGGCGTTACTGTAGGTGGTCTTGGCTTTTTTTTGATTGGTTTAGCCGATGATTTATTAAGTCTATCGCCTCTAACACGCCTGCTGATACAAATTGTTGTTGCCGCAGGTGCATGGAAAGCAGGTGTGAGCATAGATTTTATTACCGTTCCTACCGTTGGTATAGTTGACCTCAACTGGCTGAGTTTGCCCATCACAGTAGTTTGGTTAGTCGGGATGGTAAACGCCATCAACTGGATTGATGGATTAGACGGTTTAGCAGCCGGGGTTTCTGGTATTGCAGCTGTAGTCATGCTATTGGTGTCTTTATTTATGCACCAACCAGCAGCAGCCTTAATTGCTGCTGCTTTAGCTGGCGCAGCTTTAGGATTTCTCCGTTATAACTTCAACCCTGCTCAAATCTTTATGGGGGATGGGGGGTCATATTTTATGGGCTTCACCTTAGCCTCTGTAGGTGTCATAGGTTTAGTCAAAATACCCGCTTTCACTGCCGTTCTTTTGCCATACTTGATTTTGGCAGTCCCCATTGTAGATATGTCCGCAGTGATTTTGGCACGTCTGCGACGAGGTAAACGCCCTTGGGTTGCAGATAAATGTCATCTACATCACCGACTCTTACAGGCTGGTTTATCCCATCGTTGGTCAGTATTATTCATTTACTCTCTGACCTTGTGGGTGGGGAGTTTGGCGTTAGGTGTCGCTGGTGTACCCAGCAGTATTGGTTACATCTGTGCAGCCACTTCGCTATTAAGTTACGTTATTTGGCGAGTCCGCAAATTCTCCCAGCAAAAATAAATTATTAGTCAATTAAATGAGTGCAGAAATTATTTGTGTCGGTACTGAACTCCTGCTGGGAGATATCCTCAACGGAAATGCTCAATATCTAGCTCAACAACTAGCCCAATTAGGCATTCCTCATTACTATCAAACAGTAGTAGGGGATAACCCCGAACGCATCAAGCAAGTTATGGAAATGGCTATTTCCAGAGCTAATATTCTGATTTTCACTGGTGGACTAGGCCCTACACCAGATGATCTTACCTGTGAAACCATCGCTGATTTTTTTGGTGTTCCTTTAGTAGAACGCCCAGAAATTATTGAAGATATCACACAGAAATTTGCCCAACGCGGCCGGGTAATGACCCCCAGCAACCGCAAACAAGCTTTAATTCCCCAAGGTGCAGACATTTTACCTAATCCCAGTGGCACAGCACCGGGTATTATTTGGCAACCCCGTCCTGAAATCACAATTTTTACCTTTCCTGGCGTTCCTAGGGAAATGCACCGGATGTGGGAAGAAACATCTGTACCCTTTTTGAAAAGTCAAGGCTGGGGTCAAGAAATTATTCACAGTCGGAGTTTGAAGTTTTGGGGGATTGGGGAATCGGCTTTAGCAGAAAAAGTCAGTGCTTATTTAAATATGCCTAACCCTACTGTAGCCCCCTATGCAGGTAAGGGAGAAGTGCGGCTACGGGTATCTGCAAAAGCGACTTCACAAGCAGCCGCCGAGGCTTTGATTTTACCCATTGAAAAACAAATTCAAGAAATTGCTGGATTAGATTTTTATGGTGTCAATGACGACACCTTAGCTTCTGTGGTTGGTCAGTTATTACGGGCAGCAGGAGAAACGCTATCAGTTGCAGAATCCTGTACTGGTGGAAGTGTCGGGCAAATGTTGACAGAGATCGCAGGTAGTTCTGATTACTTCTGGGGTGGTGTAATATCCTACGATAACTCAGTAAAAGTGGGGTTATTGGGAGTTAAACCAGATGATTTATCACAATTTGGGGCAGTCAGTGATATTGTGGCTGAACAAATGGCTATAGGTGTAAAAACTCGCCTTTCCACAACTTGGGGGTTAAGTGTTACTGGAATTGCTGGCCCCGCCGGGGGAACGGATACTAAGCCAGTGGGTTTGGTATATATCGGGTTAGCGGGGCCAAATGATGAAGTCACAAGTTTTAAATATCAGTTTGGCACAATGCGGGATCGCTCTTTCATTCGTCATTTGAGTGCGTGTACGGCACTGGATTTATTACGGCGGCGGTTGTTAACAATTCAAACTAAGCATCAGTAGGTTCAGCCGATTTTATTCGTTCTTCACTAACTTCAGCCCTTGCCTCGGCAATGATATCGTCCCAGGTTTCGCCCAATTCTGTGAAAGTTTCTTTATTTCTTTCATAAAAAGCGATTCCACTTTTGATAACCGCTTTAGCTATTGGCCTACCAAAACTACCTATAACGGGCAAAAATACTGGTACAAGAATTATTCCTACAATGCCTGTGACTCCTAATCCTTCCGCTAAATCTCCAAGGTCAGGTAAAAGTTTAACTGACATAGTATTTTTCCTCCCTTGTTTTACTTAATCTTATTTTAAGGGAACGGTATTATTCAAGGTTGATATTGAAGCATTAAGCAATGTAATGTAACCTTTAGCCTCATATTTCTTAAGTATGATGATCGTTTATTTCATTCGCAGGATGGAATACTTGAAAAACTTGACGAAACTTGAAAAGCAATTTTGAGCCAAGTTTTTCATTCAGAGGTCTAAAAATGACAACTACAAACGGAAACAGCAAAATCCGTTATGCTGTGGTTGGCTTGGGCTGGTTTGCTCAAGAAGCTGCTTTACCTGCATTTGCTCATACTGAAAACTCCGAATTAGTTGCCCTGGTTTCAGATGATCCGACAAAACTTGAAGAACTCAGCAAACAGTATGGTGTTGAGCATACGTACTCTTATGAAGAGTACGAGGACTGTCTAGCAAGCGATGAAATTGATGCTGTTTACATTGCACTACCGAATCACTTACATTGCGATTTTACTGTGCGGGCAGCAAATCAAGCCATTCATGTTTTGTGTGAGAAGCCAATGGCTGTGACAGAACAAGAGTGCGAGTCCATGATTAAAGCTGCGAACGATAATGGTGTCAAGTTGATGATTGCTTACCGATTACACCTCGAACCAGCTAATTTAGAGGCAGTCGAAATTGTGCGATCGCAACAAATTGGTGAACCACGAGTTTTCAACTCAGTTTTTACTCAGCAAGTAGAACAGGGCAACATCCGTTTACGTCAGATCACAGGTGGTGGCACACTCTACGATATTGGAATTTACTGCATTAATGCCGCACGCTATTTGTTTCAAGAAGAACCAAGCGAAGTTTTTGCTGTAGCCGCTAGTAAGGGAGAACAACGCTTCAGTGAAGTGGAAGAAGCGACAAGTGCCATCCTTCGTTTTCCTAATGGGCGACTAGCGACATTTACCTGTAGCTTTGGAGCAGCAAAAGTCTCTAATTATCAAGTTGTGGGAACTCAAGGCGATTTGTTTGTAGAACCTGCCTATACATGGCAAGGGGAAATCAAGAACTATCTCACAATTGATGGCGAAACTGAAGAGCGTACTTCTGCACCTCATGATCAGCTAGCAGCTGAATTCACCTATTTTTCAGACTGTATTTTGTCAAATAAAGAACCAGAACCTAATGGCATCGAAGGATTAATTGATGTGCGAATCATTGAAGCACTCTATCAATCTATTGCCACAGATCAACCTGTGCAAGTACCAACTTTTGAGCGTGATCAGCGTCCTACATCGGAGCAAACTATTGAGTATCCGCCTGTTGAAGAGAAGCCAGACCTAATTAATGCTGCTTCTCCTGCTGGCAATTCTTGAAGTTTTTTTGGATTTATCGAGCCTTCACCAACTGTCTAGACGGCAGTTGGTTTTATTGAAGGTGTACAGCACTGGATTTATGGCGATGGTGGTTGTTGACGAAGTTGGAGCAATGTTTCTCATCGCTGGATTTGTTGCGGCGATAGGTATTAAAGCAGTATAGTGATGCCACCACAAGGGCAAACGAACTTTAACTATTCTTGTCCCTTTGGTTACTACTATGTCTAGTCAAATAACAGCCAAATATATTGCATTGCCTGTCATGTCTTTATACTTAGGTAGTTTTCTGGCACTGATTGTTAATAGCAGTCATGTACAAGGGCAAATCAATAATAGTGATGGAGTGTTGCTAGCTCAATCAGTATTTGAAACTTTACCACCACCACCAAACTACCCCCAAAATCAGCCTCTAGAATTTAATCAATATCAACCAGTACAATCTCAGTACAATCAAAGTTTCCAGCGTTACTCAGTTTACGTTGAGGATACTAGCAACTGGACTCTGCAACAAGTACGCCGCGTTGAACCTACTGCATATATTCGACAGTATAATGGGCGTTCTGTAATTCAGTCTGGAGTATTTAATCAGCAATCTAATGCTCAACAGCGAATTAGAGAATTAGATTCACTGGGTATTTATGGTGCAAAAATTGCGGGTTTTGATAACGCGCAAGAATTACCATATTCTCCTGGTAATGACAATAATGTCAGCATCAAATCTAGATATTATGTCTCAATTCCTGCTAAGTCAGAAGAGTTATTGACAATTGCCAACCAGATTAGACAGTTTCCAGGATTATACGGTTTTGTGACAGAAAGAAAACAACCTTTAGGTCCACACGTGGCAGTAGGCCCTTTTACTCAGCGCACTGAAGCTGAACGATGGAACAATTTTATTCGCGATCGCGGATTCGGTAACGCTAGAGTTTACTACAGCAAATAAAAATATAAATATCTACTCCCCATTCCCTCCCTTACTGCTGTTTTGGTTGTTTCTCTTTAAGGTTCTGGGGATTGGGAGTAGCGGCGTTGGCTGCGGCTGGTTGACTGGCTGTTGTTAATTCTTCTTGCAACATTTTCTGATAAATCTTAGGCAAAGACTTACTAATAGAGTTTGTTTCTATGCCATAGCCTAAGCTTGTCCAAGTGGGGGAGAGTCGCCGCAAAACTTCGTTTAATTTACCTTGACGCAATCGTTGAGAAATATCAATTCCCCAAACTTTGGAATCATTCAACCAACGGTAAACTACTACATCTTGATATTGTGGCTCAAAACTATAATTAGACCAAAACATCATTTGTCCTGGCTTGGGGTGATAACGAGGAGCAATATGATACCAAGTGGTGTTAATCATTTGATATCTGCCAGCAGCTGTGGAACAATTACCTGTGTTTGGCCCGACGGGAATAGTGACGCATATTTCAGGATGCTTACTGAGGTCAGTGATTTGCTGTCCACCATACAACAGAGAATAGGGACGTTTGCTATTGGCTTCACTAGCTGAGATGGTTCGCATCAAAGCACGAACGTAGGGATCACCGCCTTCCATCACCAACGGTGGTAAATTATTGCCAAAGATGGGATCAGAAGGCGATCGCAAATCCCCAAACACGTACCATTGAAACAAGTAGACAAAGCCGAGAAGTGCGGCTATAGGGCCAATAAATTTTTCAATACCTTTGAGTTCAACGCTTTTCAGAGTTTTACTCCTTTCAAATTCACTCTCTTAGCTAACAACAAAAGTTGACGCATCTATTTCGGTAAAGTTCACAAAATCAGTGGTGAGTGCTGAGTGGTGAGTAGTGAGTAGTGAGTGGTGTTAGTGGTAGCGCGGCGTTTAGCAGATGGTGAAATAAATCAGCACTTTACTTAGCACTGCTGAAATAATTCTTCAAAGCTTTTAGGGCTAGCTTCAGGTTTGGCGACTATCTCAACTATTTTATGGTGTGCGGCTGGCTTAAATAGAGCTTCTACACAAACTTGGGCGACTTTTTGGCGAGGAATACTACCCTCAAATAATGTATCAGCACTCTGCATGACGATCGCATCGGGATTATCTTCATTTTTTAACCCACCAGGACGAACAATTGTGTAGTTCAAACCACTTTTTTGCAAATACTCCTCTGCTTGTTTTTTCCATACCAAAATTAGCCAAAACAAGTTCAACGGATGGAAAAACTGGGAGACACACAAAGAAGTTACTAAAACAAAATGTTCGATTCCCTTGGCTTTGGCTACATCAACTAAATTTTTAGTGCCTTCAAAATCTACCTTATAGGGGCCTGTGGGATCTAAACTGGGTTTTGCGCCAGTTGCACACAGTACCACGGTACTATCTCCCAAGGCGGTAGTTAAGCTTTGTGGATTTAATACGTCACCTACTACTAACTCGGCATCAGGTGGCAAAATGGTTCTAGCTGTCTGTATATCCCTGACCAAAGCACGCACAGGAATGTTACGCGCGACTAACTCTTGTACTATGCGGCGACCTGTTTCACCTGTTGCCCCTGCTACAAATGCTTTCATAAGAAACGCTATCCTGGGAAACTAGTTATGTGATTGATCCGTTTTATATTGTAGTTATTTTATGAAGTGTATGACAGATTTATAAGCTTTCGGTCAAAATGGAAGTTTAATGCTAATCCGCCCAATCAACCTGGGAATCATTAATTATAGACAAACGCCAAGCTAGAGGGGAATGCTTCATGCTTTCGACAAACGGCGAATATCAATCTCTGGAAATCACAGAAACAGTTGTCCCCGTTACTACAAACCTCCCAGAAAACGAAGACACGGGTACAGACAAAACTATAGGGACTCTAACCAAGTTTTATGGTCGTTATAACGACTGTATGGCAATGTCCGCCCCAGCACAGACGGTTTCTGAGTATCTAAATGCTCATGCTGATTGGTTTTCGCGGTGTGCTGAACCAATGAAGGTACAGCCTTTGGGAGAAAACGGTTATGCCTTAATTATTGGTCGTTTTGGCTCTTTTGGTTATGAAGTTGAACCGAAAATTGGTTTAGAACTTTTACCCGCCGACGAGGGAGTTTATCGGATTCGCACAATTCCTGTTCCTGATTATCAACCACCTGGTTATGATGTAGACTACCGAGCATCATTACAGTTGAAAGAAGATTTGGGTGAAGTCACGCAAGTGGAATGGGAATTAGATTTAGTTGTTTGTCTGCATTTTCCGCGATTTATTCAGCGTTTACCCAAGTCTTTAGTTCAGTCTACAGGCGATCGCTTGCTCAACCAAATCGTCCGCCAAGTCTCCCGCCGCCTCACTCGCAAAGTCCAAGAAGATTTTCACCAATCTGTTGGGATTCCTTTCCCAAATAATTGCAAGAAACGACGATAATTCTTTAACTCTGTGGTAAAAATAACTTTATTTTTCACCACAGAGGCACAAAGACACAAAGAAGAAAGGATTAATGACTAAGCTTTAGAAAGGATTCTTTGAACGATTTCTACACCTGTGATAGCCTGCCAGGTAAACAGTCCTAAAATCACGAAGTTTAATAAGATGTGAGTTACCCGCGCCCAGTTTGCTCCTTTTTGCATAAAGGGAGATAGGGCAGCAGAAAATGCAATTAAACCTGTCATACCTAATCCAGCTAATAGGTGCGGGCCTACAAACAATTTACCGTTATTAATAAAGGTGACAGCCATACCACCAATTGCACCAGCTACCATTACAGCTAAAATTAACGAGCCAATTTGGTAGTGTTTGACGTTATATTTACCTTTAATTAGTTCTTTTTTTACTTCACCTTGTGCGTTGCGTGTACGCTGTACTTGTAGACCGAGGTAAGCAGCATACAGTGAGAGTGCTAGTAACACCCACATAATCAACGGGTGAAAGAAATTCAGCCAATATTTAACTGAGGCAGACAGTTCCAAATTCATCGTGTTCTCGCCCAATTCTTAAATCTTAATAAAAATTAGCACAATTCTACGTACCGTGGGCAAAGGGAGACAAGAGAGACAAGGTAGATTATATTTCCCATGCCCAATATCTTGCCAAAGTACCTAAAGCATTTCAGACTAAATTTTGGGACTGAATAAACAAGATTTCCCGGTTGGAATGGATTCATGATTGAAAACTATGATGCTTTGCTGCTGAAAGCTGCTAAAAGTGGTGATTTGAAGCAGTTGGATGCCCTATTGGTTGCGGTTGCGATGGTGGATGTGTGCGATCGCAATGGCACTACAGCGTTAATGTTTGCTGCTAATCTAGGTTATACCGAAATTGTGCGATCGCTCTTGGATGCGGGAGCAAATATCAATTTAGCTAGAAAACGCTACGGCTTGACGGCTTTGATGTTAGCTGCTAGTGCTAATCAGCTAGATATTGTACAACTTCTAGTTTCTAGGGGGGCTGATATTAATGCCACCAATGAAGATGGTAGTACGGCTTTGATGGCAGCTGCGCTCAAGGGTCATACTAATGTAGTCCAAGCATTGCTGGCGGGTGGGGCTGATGTGAATTGCCAAGACAATGACGAAGATACGGCTTTAAAATTGGCAATCAAGCATGGACACGAGAAAGTAGTGCGACTGCTTTTAGAAAGTGGTGTGGATGCTAACACCCAAGATGAGGACGGCGAAACCCTGCTGATGATTGCATCTGACTTGGGACGTGTAGAGGTAGTCCAAGCATTGCTGGCGGGTGGGGCTGATGTGAATTTACAAAACCAAGATGGTGGTACGGCATTATTGGCAGCTGTGGCGGCTGGACAGGTTGCGATCGCAGCTATATTACTAGATCAAGGTACTGAAGTTAATCATCAAGATAAAGACGGCGAAACAGCCTTACACCTCGCTGTTGTGGAAGGCTATCTTGATGTAGTGCAAATTTTGCTTAGTCGCGGTGCAGATTCCCACATCAAAAATCATCTCGGTGACACACCTTTGCTAGTAGCTGCATTGCAGGGGCATAGTCAGATAGTGGAAGCACTGCTGCGTTATGGTGCAAATTTGCATGGCGATAAAATCGGTGAAACACCTTTAACCTTGGCAGTATCCCAAGGACAGACAGATGCAGTCAAGGTATTCTTAGATTATGGTGCTGATGTTGATATTCCAGCGAAAGATAGCAAAACCGCTTTAATTAAGGCAGCAGAACGTAACTATCCTAAAATTATTCAGCTATTGTTAGCTAAGGGTGCAAATATTAATTATCAAGATTCGGCAGGAGCTACAGCCTTGATGTGGGCTGCGGCTGGGGGCTATGGTAAAGCGGTGCAAGTATTGCTGGAATCTGGGGCAAATATGAACTTAAAAAACCGTGGTGGTTATACGGCTTTGATGCTGGCAGAATTTAATGGCTATAGAAATATCGTGCAAATTTTCAAGCAGGCTGGAGCGGAGGAATAATTTGTAATTCGTAATTCGTAATTCGTAATGGGCTACGTTAACGTAATTATGATGCTAATTAGTGTCTAATTAGTTACTTTGTTCTGAAAACACGAGATGTCCTTTTCTGAATTGCTAAATTTTCGGCAAGAAATTAGCAATAAAAGTCAAAAAATCTGTTATTTTTTAGACAAATTTTGGCTAGAATTTTTGTATCTTAAAACTTGCTTGAGACAACTTGACAACTAGTAAAAAACACGGTATTAAATTAAATACTAAGGAGGTTAAAGAAGTCTGCTTCAGAAATGAGAAACTGAAATTATGAAAATCAGTCGTAGCTTTGTATAAAGTAACTACGGCAAAAATGCGAAGAAATTGAAACACCGAAGTAGACTAAGTAAAATGTTGATGCTTCAGGGATGCCAAAGAAGCACAACTAGAGAAGTAATTTACTTCCTAGTTTTTACTTTGTCTTCACCCCGGCGTTTCCTACTGTGCTAGATATGCTCAATATATAGTTTTTCATTTCTGATAACAGTATTCTAACTATCAGTTTTTAGGTATTTTAATAAACGCTAAAAAGCACAACTTACTAACTGATAATTAAATACCGAAAGGCTAAAAGTTTCAAATTCTACTTGATAGTAATTTAGTTACTAATGTGCAAATAATCCCTGATCAACAGCCTGTACAACAAAACCTGTGGCTAGGATTTGGCTGTCAATCAGGTATTTCCTCTGAGTTATTATTAGTAGCAATTGAGCAAGTTTTTCAAAATTATGGACTTCTGCAAACAGAGATAGTCGGTCTTGCTACTATTGATATAAAAGCATCAGAACCGGGTTTAAGAGATTTTTGTCATAGCTATAACTTTCCCTTGAAAACCTTTTCTGCCGAGATTTTGTCTACTGTTGCTGTACCTCATCCTACCGTAGCGATCGCTAAAATAGTCGGAACGCCTAGTGTTGCTGAAGCATCTGCTATTTTGGCAGCCTCTCACCTTAATTTGGCAGTCAAGCTTTTAGTTCCTAAACAAATTTTCCGCTTACCTGGACAACCAGGCGCAGTAACAATCGCTGTCGCCCAAGGACTGGAGAGTAGAGGATAGAGGGGAGAATCACCAATAACTATTCCATAGCTCTGAGAATATAGCTAATTACGCTAGAAACTACAGATAGTACAATTGAGCCTAAAAAAGCCGCTAAAAAGTCTCTAATGATAAAGTCAGGGCTAGGTGTGAGGACACTTGCTAGCCAAAGGATTAAAGCATTCAGAACAAATGTGAATAAACCAAAGGTGAGTAGAGTAATGGGAAATGCCAGAATACTTAAAATTGGTCTGACAAAGGCATTGACTAACCCAATTACTGCTACAGCAACCAGAGCAGCGACAAAACTCTTCACCTCAAATCCCGGTACAATATGGGCTGTAATTAGCAAAGCCACCGCAGTACCCAACCACGTCAATAGAAAGTTTTTCATATTTTGTTGAAAGAAATCGGCCTCAAGAGGAAATATACAAAAATTGTTAGTTGGTAATTGCTAATTTATTTTTCCCATGAGCAATTACCAACCACCAAGCATTACAGAGATATGCTAATTCTTTTAGGGAACTCCAAAAAATAAATTATCCAATTTCTGAAATCAAAACGATTATCCCTCCCCTGCTCCCATACCATAAAAGTGACAGGATATTTTTTTGCTTGGAAGTCCCTTAGCAGACATGATATTAACGCCGTTGGGGAGAACGCCCCAATAAAGCCTCCCAAGTTGCACCGCCAACTACACCATCAGGCTCGATACCGTAGCGTTTTTGTGCTGCTTTCACAGCATTTTCAGTCATCACACCAAAATAGCTATCTACACCACCTTTAAGAAAACCCAGTTGACTCAACCTGGTTTGTAACTTGGTAACTTCTGCATTACTCATCCCCACGCGCAAAATCGGCCATCCTTCTGATGTGTACTGCACACCAGGAATGCGGTTAGCGGCTGGAGTCGTGTTAGGACGAGTTGTCGTGGTTGTGTTTTGTCTAGAAGTAGTGCTAGGTCTAGAAGTATTGCTAGGTCTGGCAATAGGTTTAGTATTTACAACCTGATTATTAACAGGTTTGGTGTTTGTCTGGTTGGTGACAGGTTTAGTATTCACTACTTGATTGGGAACAGGGCGGGGAGGAGTGGGTCTTGGTTCAGGTCTAGTATTAGTAGTTGTAGCAGCTTGAGTAGGAACAGGAAAAGCAGTTGTGGTATTGGCTGTTGAGTTGGGTGTTGATACTACAAATGGTTGATTGGGAAAAAGTCTTTGCCAGGTAGCAGCATCAACAATACCATCTGGACTCAAACCCACTGTTTGTTTAAACCGAGAAACAGCATTGGCGGTAGGTTCAGTATAGTTACCATCAACTGCACCAGAATAAAAGCCCAAAAGCTTTAGAGTCGCCTGAAGTTCCGTCACACTTTCGCCTTGACTACCAACCTTGAGAGTAGGACGGTTTATCCCAACTTGTTGGGCAATTTGTTGGGGTACTCTAACTGCTACCACCGTCGATGAGCCAAAGAACACGGACATACAGGAAAACAGGAGTAGCCAATAAAACTTACTTTTGCTGAAGCAGCGAAATGTCTTTAGTAACTCTAAGTAGCTTAAAATACTTGCTGTCAGGCTGCCTTTCATGGAAATCACTCCCAGAACTTCTGTTGCTAATATTACAACTTTTAGTAGTGCTGAGTAGTGAGTGCTGAGTGCTGAGTGCTGAGTAGTGAGTCCTGAGTGCTGAGTGCTGAGTCAATACACTTCAGTTGAGGAACATAGGCGCAAGCCTTTCCTGCGAAACGCTCTGCGAACTCGAAGAGTAACCCAACAGCCTCAAGACTTTGTTGGTTTTCGGTGTTGCTCAACCCAACCTACTTTTCCTCTTCAATGAACCGTAACCGTATTAACTCATAACTCATAACTCATAACTCATAACTCAGCACCGCACGGTTAATTGCTCCTTCTTGACCTACCAAAGATAAATAAGGTTTCTGGAGATAGCGACGCGCTGCTATTAAAGCATCTTGGACGGTGACAGCCGTTGTTAGTTCTTGGAATTGCCTATCAAAGTCGATTCCTAAACCCAAAATTTCATACCAACCGTATATCTGAGCAATCTGTCCATTAGTTTGTTTACCCAAGGCATACTGCCCTAAAATTTTGTTCTTCGCTGCTTGCAAACTTGTTTCAGTTAATTCGGTGGTACACAGTAACTCTACCTCTGTCTGTAATCCTTCTAGGGCTATAGTGGTATTTTCTGGGGCTGTCCCCATATAAACTAAAAATGAGGCTGGATATAGCTTAGTTGGGTAAAATGCCGATACTTCATAAGCTAGTCCCCTTTTTTCTCGTAATTCCACAAATAAGCGGCTAGATAAACCATTACCCAAATAAGTAGATAGCAATTTCAAAGGGGCATAATCAGCATCATTCACTGCTGCACCCAAATAACCGAGCATGACAATAGATTGCTGGGTGTGTATGGGCTTAAGCTGGGATTGTGGCTCTACTGCAATTTCTGGGAGATTAATTTCTGGTAGGGCTTGCTCTGGATTTTGCCAATCACCAAATACTTCTTCTACTAAGGCCACTGCTTCATTTAACGTGACTCGCCCAGCGATACTAATAACTATATTGTCTGGACGAAAATAGGTTTGGTGATACTCTACCAAGTCTTCTTGGGTGATGTTGCTCACAGTGTTTTCATCCCCCATTACCGACAGGGAGTAGGGATGATTTTGGTAAATTACCCGCCGTATTTGCTCCATAGCTAGGGTAAAGGGCTGCTCTTTTTGGGAACGAATGCTATTGATGGTTAAACGTCGTTCTAGTTCTACTTGGGTGGTGGGGAAAGTAGGCGATCGCACAATCCGCCCCGCCAGTGATAATATCTGAGGAAAATCCCCTGTCACTGTCTTTAACGACATTAAAAAATAATCAGTCGATGTATCTGCACTCAAGCTAGCTCCCACAGATTCGACTTCTTCGGCAATTTCCATACTAGAAAGTCCATCACATCCTTTAGTGATGACTGTTGCTAGTAGATGCGCTAAACCTGCTTTTTCGCGTTGTTCACAGCAACTACCAGCACGAATAAAAATTCGCCCTGCAATAATATCCGCAGCAGGATTTTCTGCTACCAGCACGACAATGCCATTGTTTAATACAGTGCGATGGATAAGGGAGTTGTTAGACACAGCAGGATTCACAGTTTGAGTCATTAGTTATTAGTTATTAGTCAATAATCATTGGGCATAAAAAAGTCAAACGTCAAACTTCAAAAGATTCTTTTGTTTTACCTTTTTACTTCCTTGTCTTCCTTGTCCCCAGTCCCCAGTTAACACGGTTTAATAATAGTCACCGCGTAATTTTGCGGTGAAATATACTGTTTAGCTAATTGTTGCAATTCGTGGGGAGTGAATGATTGAATTTGCTGAGGATAGGTGACAGATAATTCTGCTTGGGCAATGGTATTGTAGTAGCCATACATCCCACTCAATTGATTTGGTGTTTCAGTAGAAAAGGCATAATCATTACATAACAGCCTACGGGTGCGAGCTAGTTGATTTTCATTAATACCTTGGCTGAAGATATCATCCAAATGGCTAAGAATTAAATTCTCTACTATTTCTAGATATTCTGGCTCTAACCAAGCAGTAATTGTAAATAAGCTGGCTTCTCGTTGCAGAGAAAAATTACTGCAAATTCCCTGCACTAGTTGCTGTTCTTCTCGCAAATCACGTACTAAGCGCGAAGTTCGCCCTTCTGCTAATAATACTGACAATAAATCTAAACCATAGGCTGCACGCAGTTGTTCTACTCCTGGTACTAGCCACGCCATTAACAGCCTTGCTTGTTCTAAGTTTGGTAAAGACAATTCTTGGCGGCGAACTCCACTAATGACTGGCTTGGCTAATGGTTTCATTGGCGGACAGTCTTCACGTTCACCAAAATTACAGAATGATTTGTTAACCAAATCCCATGCTAGCTGTTGGTTAATACCCCCAGCCATCACTACTGTCATATTTTCTGGTTGGTAGTGAGTCCGGTGAAAAGAACGCATTGCTTCTGGAGAATGCTGCATTAGTTCTTGCTCATTACCCAAAATTGAGCGTCCATAAGGATGGTCTTGGTAGATATTTTGCAGCAGAGATTGAAAACCTACACTGTCTGGGTCATCATAGGAAGCGCGAATTTCTTCTAATACTACATCCCGTTCACGGACAAACTCATCCTCTGGAATTGCAGCGTTGAGTAGTAGTTCTCCCAAATGAGGCAGAGTATCTTCTATATAAGTAGTAGCCGTAGTTAGGGAATAATTAGCATAATCGTAGCTTGTGGCCGCATTGCTTACACCACCTGTATTTTCAATATTATGGTCGAACATTCCCGGCTCTAGGGTGGCTGTACCTTTAAAGATCATGTGTTCTAAAAAATGTGCCATACCAAACAACGGTTCTGGCTCATGTATACTTCCAGCCCTTACCCAAACATCAGCCACAACTACAGGAGTAGTGGGAATTTCTTGATGAATCAACGTTAAACCGTTATCTAGCCGGAAAACCGACGCTGGAAATACAGGATTTGTTAGTTGCGGTTGTAACAATTTTTCTATTTTTAACTAAAATTTAAGTTATTTTTTAGTTATCTTAACTCTGTTTTGTACCCAATTAAGAATCATCTGATACAACTGGAGTTAAACATTTTTGAAGTTGATGATGGATAACTCTGAAAATATTAAAACTCCCAAATTTTTATAAAAATTTGGGAGTTTTAAATTTTGAGTTCACCGCAACGCCGTTTTACCTAAGTTTATGACCTGGTTAAACCAGGGGGGAACAGATTTTACTCGTTTAAAGTTTCCGGGTACACGCCCGGTTTACTGCCACGAGAGACATTTAGTTCCCTTTTTCTTAAAGACATAGATCAAAAAACTTGATGGCAGTCACCAACGTCGCAGTGCAACTCACTCATTATAGCTTTTCAAAACCGATTGTGTACAAATTGGAAATGGGGCATCATTTCAGTCATCAACTGGAGTACCAGATAGATTCTACGGTGTGGGCGACTTCAGAGGCGATGGTCTTTGACCGACCGTAGGTCATCGCTTGGTGATGATTTTCTAACAAAACGGTGACGTGTCCTAGTTTGCGTCCTGGACGAGATTCTGTTTTACCGTACCAATGAACGTGTGCTTGGGGAATTGCTGCTAATTGCTGGCGTTTGCTTTGGTAGTCGCTGTGAGAGGTTTCATAACCTAATAAGTTGACCATGACAGCAGTTGTACACTGCAAAGCCGGATTACCCAAAGGCATACCACAAACTGCTCTCAGGTGCTGCTCAAATTGGGAAGTTGTACAAGCGTCTAGGGAAAAATGCCCGGAATTGTGGGTACGGGGGGCTATTTCGTTGACTAATATTTTCCCGTCAGTTGTGAGAAATAGTTCGATGCCAAACACGCCGACAAATTGGAGGCTGTTTAATAATTTATAGGCGATCGCTTCTGCTGTGGCGACTTGTTCGGGTGTAATATCCGCAGGGGCTATCACTCGCCGACATACCTGTTGTTCTTGCTGTGTTTCTACCACTGGATAGATGACAACTTCACCATCTACGGAACGGGCAGCAATTACCGCTAGTTCCCGTTCAAAGGGGATAAATTCTTCTACTAAAAATAGAGTTGGATTTTTGTGATTTAACTCTAGTTTCTCTTGCAAGGTAGCTAAATCACGAATGATAAAAGTTCCCTGTCCGTCATAACCGTGACGGCGAGATTTCAGCACTAGGGGAAAACCTAAGTCTGCAATTTTCGCGGCTAAATCTTCTTGTTGTTCGACTGCGAAAAATTGCGGTACAGGTAGCCCTAAATCGCGTAAATAGCAACGCTGATGATATTTATCTAATAGTGGTGCTAAAGCTTCTAACCTGGGACGAAAGCAGATACCTTGCTTTGCTAGCAGAGATAAAGCCTCTAAATCGACAAATTCA
The DNA here is from genome assembly GCF_963920945.1 of Anabaena sp. CCY 9402-a. Taxonomy (NCBI): domain Bacteria; kingdom Bacillati; phylum Cyanobacteriota; class Cyanophyceae; order Nostocales; family Nostocaceae; genus Anabaena; species Anabaena sp. CCY 9402-a. The sequence goes on along the minus strand of NZ_CAWUDL010000003.1, from coordinate 32,613 downwards.
TTTTCAAAGGTGATAACATCACTTTTAGCTGCTAAAACTTTTGTGGCATCAGCATCAGCAACTTCTGCCAATACAGTATCATGGGCGATCGCTACAGCCGGATCTTGACTGCTAGGAGTCTGCACTATCAACTCTACCCCCAGCTTATTTGCTGCATCCCCCATCATCCAGGCTAGCTGTCCACCACCAATTACACCTATACGCTTCATGAACATCCCAACGAATCACGAGTTTCTACGCCTGTTTGAGAATTTACTCCGCTAGCTTTTGTACAAAGTTCTTTGATTTGTGCCTTGTCTAAAATTGCATCTGTAAAATCTGCACCTTTTAGGTTCACATTATTAAAGATGGCACGGAGTAAAATAGCTTCTTTAAAAACGGCATCGCTTAAATCAGCACCTGTTAAGTTTACCTGATCCACCATTGCATTAGTTAAATCTGCTCCGTGGAGATTTGCGTTTGTCATTACAGAAGCACTTAATACTGCTCCCCGCAAATCAGCACCAACAAACTTAGTCATTTCTAAATTGGCGTTAGAAAACTCCGCCGCTTGTAAACTATCACCAGAAAAATCATGTCTAGATAATTCTGCATTGCTAAATGATAAAGGATGCGTCCAATCTACTGCCCATGCTGGAAAGGGCAAGCATAAGACTATGATCCCCAACAATAACACCAAGCCTTGCCGCCAAAACATCTTGAGGTAATTAATTTGGTGTTTCATCTTGTATATTCCCCATCTTCAGGTGTTTTGGATCACTAACACCTTAACATTTTGTCATAAAAGTTTGGCTCTCGCCTACGATGGGCGTGTCCTGACAGCTAAAATATGCCGCTATTTATGACTATAGGGTGAGCTAGATAAGTGGAGAAATGATTCTCTAGTCAGATATATTTCAATTACGTAAAAAAATTAAGCAATTGCTCACCCACTAATTTACAATTCTTGATTTCAATGTTTGCGTTTTACGATATAAATAGGTTTAATTGAGATTTAGCGATCGCTATAAAATTTACATTTCTTCAAGTTAATATTTCCCAAGTAAAGTTTATTGTCGTTTCCGTTTAGCAGGGAAGATAGGCTGTTAGTCTTTTAATCATGGTGAGCATTAAGCGTGATCGAAAACAATTTGATGATGTTTCGGAATGCTTAACAAGCTCTATATGGGGAGTATTAACCGTAGTTTTATAGTGACTGCTGAACTTCTGATAAATCTTGAGCAGATTTATTGTCCCTAACTAGACAAATTCAACAAGCCGAATAAGTAACTGCAATTATGACACACTACTCTATTGACTGGATCGAAGCATGGTGCGAAGAAAATGGCTGGACAGAACTATTTGTAGAGCGGCGTAACAATTACTGGGCATTTCCTCCGGGATGTGTCATGCCCGAACCAATTCCCAATCATGTCCTCAGAGGAATTAAATCTGAGAAGGGACTGACATTTGAAGAAAAAATTTGGTCAACTTCAGCAGTGATTAGTACGGTGATAGCAGTTATTTCTACTTTTGTACTCAGATGTCCCATGCCATTAGTTTTTGCTTTTGCTGTCAATGCAGTTACAGTGGCACAACTTGAGCCAGAGGATGTCTAGATTATTCGGTTTTCTTATTAATCCTCATATACTGCTCTTGGTATCATCTTCAGCCAGAGCAGTTTTTAATTTAAAGTTCCTAAACCCATTATCTTCATGTAGAGACGCGATAAATCGCGTCTTGTAAGACCAGTTATCTCTACAAATAATTTTTAACTGAAATCATATTGGATCTTAGTTGGCTTTACGTTTCTTTACATAGATCTGGTTATTCGCGCCTTTCTCCTTACTTCACAACTTATCACAGTGATGTATTAATTATTTTCTATATTTTACCTCTAATTAAATTCTACTTAAACTCATAACCTCAATATAGATTAGTTCCAAAAAAATAGTCCCTTATGTCTTTGTTTTCAAAAGGGAGAATAGCTTAATTTTTATCACGGATTTTATCGGTGATGAACTCCCATTTGCAAATCAAAAAGGGTAAGTAAAACGCGAGATATAACGCTTGTATAGTTTGTAGTGTGCATCGCTAACAGAAGTTTATAGTGAGGAAAACAGAGATGAAATTGGGTTCAAAATTAGTCCTTGCTGCTAGTTTAGCTTTGGGTTTGGCTAGTGTAGATGTAAATTCAGCATCTGCGGCGATTGTTCATTATGCTTTTACAGTTGATAGTCCTACCACGAGAGGAAATGGATTTTTTAGCTTTGATGACTCAACTTTCATCGATGATGTAGCAATCCTTAAGTCCCTTTCCTTCCAATTTGACGGTGATTCTAATGTTTACACCGAAACAGATGATCTTAACTACCCAGAATTCCCTATAGTCTATCCCACGATTTTTTCTACAGGCAGAACATCTTTAGTATTAAACTATCAATTTGATGATAAAGCCAATCCGGCTAGTTCTATCAGATATGAAATCGCTGGGGAAGATTTTACACGTTACTCCATAAATTCCCCAGACGCTGAATTTATATCAGGTACGGTTTCTTATAGAAAAGTACCTGAGCCTACAATAGTAGGAGGCTTTTTATTAGTTGGTAGTGTCACCTTGATGATGAAAAGAAAAAACATAGCAATGGGAAATACCAAAGCTTAATCTTGCTTAAATGGGTCAAAATTTATCCCCACACAATGGCAAAATAGATAATTGTAATGGTATTATTCAAAATGAAGAATGATAGCTACATAGTTCATTCTTCATTTTTTTGTACACTTTACTTTAAATATTATTTTGGCATTTGAATAAATTTAATAATATCAAAAAATTAAATTTCTATTAACTCTTTCTTTGTCAAAAATTAATCTCTATTTAGTAAATTTTGACGTGCAGATATAACAACTAACACATTGATACCAGTTGAGAAGCTGGGAATTTAAACATGAGTTTGGTAAGGGAGAAACTACCCTGCCTTTTTTGTGTTAGCTGTTGCATTCCTTTAACTTATTTTTAGTCAGGAGTAAGAGGATGGTAGATTACCATAATGTTCAGAAGTTCCTGCAAAGTCGCATCAAACGACGTAACCTAATTATCGGAGCAGGAGCATTTACAGGTTTAGCTATTGCCAGCCAATTTCCTCATCAACAAGCGATCGCTAAAGGTAGATTTTCCGACTATCCTTTTAAACTGGGTGTGGCATCAGGCGAACCCTATGACACCAGCATCGTCATCTGGACTCGACTAGCTCCCGAACCTATAAATGGCGGTGGAATGCCGCCTGTGAATGTACCAATTCGCTGGGAAGTTTCCACCGACTCCAACATGAAGCGCATTATTTCCAGAGGGACTGTACTGGCAACTCCAGAACTGGCTCACTCTGTGCGGGTGGTAGTGGAAGGACTCTCACCTCATACTTGGTATTGGTATCGTTTTAACGTTGGTAGCGAAGCCAGCCCCATTGGTCGGACTCGGACTGCTCCCGCGTCTGGTAGTTCCTCAAATCTATTGAAGTTTGCCATAGCATCCTGCCAACACTATGAGCAAGGATATTACACTGCTTATAAATACATGGCTGAGGATGACCTCGACTTAGTATTTTTTGCGGGTGACTACATCTATGAGGGAGGGATTAATCTAACTCGGCCTAGACAGCATAATAGTACAGAAATTTTCACCTTGGAAGATTACCGCAACCGTCATGCTCTTTATAAAACCGATCCTCATCTCCAAGCAGCCCATGCAGCCTTCCCCTGGATTGTGACTTGGGATGACCACGAGGTAGAAAACAACTACGCCAACTTGATCTCAGAAATCGATACTGAACCAGATCAAGATCCAGCTATCTTCGCACAACGGCGAGCGATCGCTTATCAGGCGTACTATGAACATATGCCCCTGCGTCCCTTCTCCCGACCAGTCGGCCCTGATATGCAGCTTTACCGTCGGTTAAACTTTGGGAATCTGGCTACATTCAATGTTTTAGATACTCGGCAGTACCGCACTGATCAACCCTGTGGTGATGGTAGCAAGGAACGTTGTCCAGAAGTTTTTGATCCCCAAGCCACAATTCTGGGACAGGCGCAAGAAAGTTGGTTGTATGATGGCTTAGATAAATCAGCAGCGACATGGAATATTTTGGCGCAGCAAGTTCCCATTGCTCAGAGAGATTTCCTACCGGGAGAAGGTCAAGTTGTCAGCATGGACAAATGGGATGCGTATGTGGCTTCGCGCGATCGCCTGATGGCTTTTCTGGCACAGCGTCAACCATCTAATCCAGTCTCCTTAGCAGGGGATGTGCATTCTAACTGGGCAATGAATCTCAAAGCTAACTTTGATAATCCCGAATCTGCCACATTGGGTAGTGAGTTTGTCAGCACCTCAATTAGCTCAGGTGGTGATGGTGTTGATATAAATCCGAATGTTCAAGCATACTTACCAGATAACCCCCACATTAAGTTCTACAACGGTCAACGGGGATATGTGCGTTGTACAGTGACTCCTAGCACTTGGAGGTCAGACTATCTGGTGATGTCAAATGTATTAACGCCATTTGGTACGATTAGTAACCGTGCTTCGTTTGTGGTTGACAACGGTATTCCTGGAGTTCGGCAAGTCGTCTAATTATCAACCTGATTTAACCCCTCTCCCCGCAACGCTACGGGAGAGGTTCAAACATTAGTATGAGGGAACTCCAAAATTGAGACTACTTAAGGTATATAAATATTAAGGTATAAAATATCTATTTAATTCTTTGATACAGCAACCCAAGCCCCAACAAACAGCTGCAATTCTCAAAGCCGAATGGAATGAATTGATTGTTGAGTATGGTCGATTGGAAACGGTGGGAGATTTTGACTTTGCGATGCCCAAACACGCTATTAGTGTGGCGTTTATTCCCCATGAACGTGTTACTTGGTCAGTAGATGGGGGTCAGCCGCAAACTACTTCTATGCCTGCCGGCAGCGTGTTTGTGTATGCGGAGCGTGAGTTGGTATGGCATCGGCGGGAAAAGGAGAGTGAATACGTAAATTTGATGCTATCGCCGCGCTTGCTCAACCGACTAGCAGATGAAAGCGGATTGTCTACTCCGTTTGAGTTGCAACACCGGGTGATTTTTCTAGATCCAATTATTTTAAATGTGGCGCAGTTGTTGAAGTCTGAGGTAGTCAGTAGTGGTTTGGCAGGCAATCTATATGTCGAGTCGTTGCGGAATTTGCTGGCTGTGCATCTACTACGAAACTACAGTGGAGTATTGAGTAAATCTACCCCCACGAAAACTGATGCCATTGATGCGTTAAAGCTGAAGCAAATCAAAGATTATATTGAAGACAATCTAGCTGGTGATTTAGCGATCGCACAACTAGCTGCATTAGTCCCCATGAGTCAGTTTCATTTTGCCCGTGCCTTTAAAGCCTTAATAGGAGAACCGCCACACCGCTATATTCTCCAACGGCGAATCGAACGGGCAAAAGTATTGCTAAAAGTGACGCGATTTTCATCGGCAGAAATTGCCTATCAGGTAGGTTTTGCTAATCCCAGTCATTTTACTGCCCAATTTCGTAAGTTTTCCGGGGTAACACCAAAGCAATTTCGCAACAGTATTTAAATTTAATTGAGCATGATTTTGATATAACCCCGCAAGAATCAGGCATGAATGCTGGCGGGATATTCTCTAAATTGTATTTAACAAGAGAATCAACCATTTTTATACTCATTAAGGAGTTACGAATATGTCTCTCAACACTTACTACACCCTAGGACGTTCTGGACTGCGCGTTAGCCGTCTTGCCCTTGGTGCAATGACCTTCGGGACTGAATGGGGTTGGGGAACAGATGAAGACACCGCCCGCCAAATGTTCAATACGTATGTTGATGCAGGTGGTAACTTTATTGACACGGCAGATTTATATACAAATGGTACTAGCGAAACTTGGTTAGGTAAATTTATGACAGAGCGTAACCTCCGCGATCGCGTTGTCATCACAACTAAGTTTAGTTACAATGCCGAACCAGGAAACCCGAATGCAGGCGGGAACGGACGAAAAAATATTTTGCGGGCGGTAGAAGGTTCACTGCAACGGTTAGGGACTGATTATATCGACCTCTATATTCTCCATACTTGGGATATGATTACCCCAGTCGAAGAAGTTATGCGAACACTGGATGATTTAGTTCGTTCGGGTAAAGTGCGGTACATTGGACTGAGCGATACGCCAAGCTGGTATGTAGCACGAGCGCAAACTATAGCGGAGTGGCGCAATTATGAACCACTTTGCACGCTCCAACTCGAATACTCGCTGATTGAGCGTAACATTGAACGGGAATTTATTCCCCTCGGTCTAGAACTGGGAATGGGGACGATGGTGTGGAGTCCGTTGGGGAGTGGTCTTCTCAGTGGGAAGTACAAGGCCAGTGAGGGAGGATTTACGGGAGCAGGAAGACTAGAGACGGTTCAAGGTGTCTCAAATCCAGCGTTTCAGAAATTTAGCGATCGCAACTGGAAAATTGTAGCAGAACTCGAAACAGTGGCGCAGGAACTAGGGCGCAGTATGGCTCAAGTTGCGGTCAACTGGACAGCATATCGTCCTGGGATTGCATCGGTGATTATTGGAGCAACTAAGCGATCGCAACTAGAAGATAATCTCAAAGCACTCTCTTTTGATATTCCTACTGAACTAGCTGATCGTCTGGAAGCGATCAGTCGCCCCGAACCGCAATTTCCTTACAGCTTCTTTGGTTCAGAAATTCAAGGTATGATTCACGGCGGCGTAACGGTTGGATCTAAGCCGATTGGATACAAACCCGATGTATTAATTCAGTCAATGGGTGGAGGCGTTTCTTAGTAAAGATGATAGTGAATTGAGGGATAAAATTCAAACGCATACTGCAAGGCAGAACCCGTAGGGTAAGGGAGGGGAGAGAAGCCTGACTTTTCACGTTATGTGGAAAAGCTAACGCGAAACCTAACCCCCTAACCCCCTTCCCTAGTAGGGAAGGGGGAAAAGTTAAAGCCTCTCTCCTTGTAGGCTACGGTGTACACACAAGTGCTACCCACATACATTTCAGAACCTTGAGAAAATTCTCAACTGTCATGTTGAATGTAGCGACAGCGAAATGAAACATCTAGAGACTACGGTGCAAGTCCGAGATTCTTCCTTCCGCTCCGCTCCACTCAGAATGACATTTCAGGGCTATAAAGCGAGTGGTGACTGGGATTTTAAGACTTGTGTGTACACGGTAGCCTTGTAGGGGAGAGGTTTGGAGAGGGGTTTTCCAGATTCCGTGAAAAGTCATCAAGCTTGCTGCAAATAGTAGTCAAAGCGTTGCCGGAGTTGTTGTATAGTTAAATTCTGCGTCCAGTATTCTACAAGGGCGTGACCAAATGCCCAGGCATTACGATCCGGAGTGGTAGGGTTTTCTAAAAGTAGCGGCCACAGAGATAATAGGTCGAATTTAACTGGGTGAGAGTCCTCTGTTCGCAACAGGGAGAATAAATCATAAGCCATCTGGAGTTTACCAATGACAATCGGTAACTGTTCTACTGGAATTTGCTCGGCTAGGATGTAAGCCAAAGTAGGAGAACCTGTTGACAATGTAGCGATAAACTGTAATACAGGACTTTTTAGTAGTGCAGTTAATCCTTGGGTGCTTGCCATTTGGAAGGTGTAGTGATCGATGATTTTGGCAGCAGCTACAGTACGGGCTTCTAGGTTACGCAAAAACCTGGCTAGTCTGAGTTGCTTTGCGGGTGCGATCGCTTCTATTAATCCTAAAGATAAAGCATCTATTCCCCAAGCAATTCTCCCTGTTTGCAAATCACTAGTAACCACAGGTAAAACTAAATTACAAAATTCACCTAATAATTCCGCACGATAGGCTATAGCTTCTCGAATGGCGATTTCCTTTGGTCTTTCGCCCCATTGCCAATCATAGGGGGGTTGCCATTCTCGGATGGGACGCAGACGATCTACCTGGGTGACAACTGCGATCGCGGGGATATCTGCAATGGTTGCCTTAATTGCTTGCAAAAAGTCTACATCCATTTGCAAGGCGGGATCAAGCACGGGAGTCACTAAAAGTAGCAAATCAGCGTTAGTGGCGTAGTTTAACACCATTTGACGTAAATCTTCCCGCTTGACTTGTTCATAACCAGGTGTATCCCAGAGATGGAGGGTTTCGCCGTCTTGGGTTTGCCAATGATAATCTTGAATTTGGTCTGTGCTGGGTAAAACGTCAACTTCTGCGAGATCCCCTTGAAATATGGTGTTAATCAAGCTGCTTTTCCCTGCGCCTGTTCTCCCCACGAGTAAAATACTGAGAGGTTTTTGCTCGACTTTCTCGACGGGTTCAGCTTCGGATAGGATGTTTTGCAGAGTTTGGGTTTTGGTTTTCGGTAGAGTTGGTGTAGAAACTGCGGCTGTGGGTAGGATCTCACCACCGTAGAGAGCGATCGCCTGTCTACACAAATTCCTCAAAGCAGCTTCTCGGAATAATTGACCCAAATTCCCTAATAATTGCTGATTTGCCTGATTAGAATAGCCCTTAGTCGCACGGTTAGCCACAGCCGCCACCGGATTTAACAGCCACTGCGCCCAACCCCAAGCCCGTAAAAGCTTTCGCGCTGATGGTTCTAACTTGCGGTAGACTTCGTAGCCTTGATAGGCTTGCCCAACTGTCACCTGATTGAGTGCCGGTGATAACTTTTGCATCCACTGATCTACATCATCCACTGTTCCCCGAATCAGTCCATAAGCTTGGGGAAGGTAGATATTTAGTAAAGGATATTGCACTTCTGGATGATAAATCCGGGCTACAGCCACCACCAAATCTTGACAACGTTGCCAAAAAGTTGGCCAATCTTCCCAAATCGGGCGATCGCTTTGAGCAACTGTCAGGATTTCTTGGAGTGCGGCTTCGGCTTGCTGTGTAGCATCACTGCTGACTGGTGTGGTAGTATCTGCAACTGTCGATTTTAATTCTTCACGGACTTGGGCAAGTGCAGCTTCTACTTGTTTGATTGCGGGTTGAGTCCACCGCACCAATAACCAACGCCAACCCACAAATACCAGTGTGAACACACCCCAAATCCAATTGAGTCCCCACTCATGGATCTGCATCCCGGCGGATACCAGTAAGAAAATGATGATGGAGGCGATGGGGACGGCCAATACTACCCACTGCCACGGTTTTAAACGCACCATGATCTTATACCTACTTGAGTTAGATTGCTAATACTGCTATTTTCACTGTAGTAGGTGATCAAGTTTGAATTGATGGATAAACAAGTTTGTAGTATTCGCGTAGCGTCTCGTAGAGAGGACTTTAGTCCTTAAAAAAATCAGGACTAAGGTCACTATGGCATAATATTGTCAAGTTTAAGTTGTAAGTTGGGAAACAGAGAAGAGAAAATAGTATCTCCCAAACGATATTGTTGCTGCTGATATACGCCATTCACTAGTTGACAGATTGTGAAGGTAGGTTGTTTGGGATTACCGATAAATTGCAAGCCACCCAAACCGCGAAAATCTACAATCCAATATTCTGGTATTTGCAGAAAGGCATATTCTTCAACTTTTCTGGCATAATCATCCTGCCAATTTGTACTCACAACTTCAGCAACTAACTCAATAGTATTGCCATTACAAATAATCGGTTCTTTTTGCCAAAGTGGTTCGTTAGTAAGTTTTGCTTTATCTAAAACAATAACGTCTGGACGGAGTGCTGTTGCTTCAGCCGCAGGTGGCTTAATCAAACAAGTTTTTGGAATCAGCCAGTTTAAATTAGAACGAAGAATTTCAGCATAAATTCTCCCCGCAATATTTCCTGAAACTTCTTCATGCGGGCCAGTTGCTTCCATGTCACGTAGTTGTCCGTCAATGAGTTCGTAACGGGGGTTGTCCCCATACTCGACTAAAAATTGCTCGAAAGTGAGGAGTTTAGGTGGGCTATAAGTCATAAATTCGTATTGTGACATACTTAAGGCTAATAACTGGCGGGAAGTGAATGCGCTCACGATTTACTTGAGCCACAATTGCCATGAGTTGTGCATTCATCCGCCCTTCCAAGCCCTCAAGCTTGATATATTTCAGTTTCTGGGTAGGGATACACTCATATTGCTATTTAAGCATTATCTAGTATTACCCAGCAAGATTAATGGGACAGACCACCAGTAACCTAAAAGAGTTTCTGAGAATAGGAGATAAGTGATATAAAAAAACCTTACGCGATCGCCCTGAAATTTCCACATCACGTTATCATCGGATATTGTGGCTTTGGCGTGCGTAAATTCTAGCATCTATCCTACCTATGACCGTTTCTGACTCTGATATCCAGCCGAAAGAACCCAATCATTCCACAGGGCCGCATACCGACACGCGACAGGTAGACCGTAGGAAGCTGAGTAAAATGTATCAGCACTATGTTGAGGTCAAAGATAAACATCCTCATGCGCTGTTGCTGTATCGAGTAGGCGATTTTTTTGAAACTTTTTTCCAAGATGCGGTCACAGTATCGAGAGAATTAGAATTAGTTCTTACTAGCAAACACGGCGGTGAAGTTGGTCGCGTCGCCATGACTGGTGTACCCCACCACGCTTGGGAACGCTACACTACCCAACTGGTAGAGAAAGGTTACGCCGTAGTGATTTGTGACCAAGTGGAAGACTCTTCTGAGGCTGTGGGTTTGGTGCGGCGGGAGGTGACGCGCATCCTCACCCCTGGGACATTGCTAGAAGAAGGAATGCTGAAATCAAGTCGTAATAATTACTTGGCGGCTGTAGTAATTGCGGGAAATCACTGGGGTTTAGCCTATGCAGATATCTCTACCGGGGAATTTCTCACCACCCAAGATAGTGATTTAGAACATCTCACCCAGGAACTCATGCGCTTGCAGCCTTCCGAGGTATTAGTTCCCACCAATGCGCCTGATTTGGGTACTTTGCTGCGTCCTGGGGAAACTTCGCCCCATTTACCAGAGTGTTTACCACCATCATTTTGTTATAGTTTACGATCGCAAGTTCCCTTTTCTCAGGGTGAGGCTAGAAGTAAATTATTGCAGACATTTAAAGTGCGATCGCTAGAAGGTTTAGGTTGCGATCATCTCCCCTTGGCTGTCAGGGCGGCGGGTGGGCTATTGGAATATGTGGAAGATACCCAAAAAGAAAAACCTATCTCTCTGCAAAGACTCCGCACCTACACCATCACCGATTACCTAATTGTTGACCACCAAACCCGCCGCAACTTAGAAATTACCCAAACAGTCCGCGATGGCATTTTTCACGGTTCTCTACTTTGGGCATTAGATAGAACTAGCACTGCAATGGGTACTAGAGCTTTGCGGCGGTGGTTGTTGCAACCATTACTAGATATTAAAGGCATTCGGGCGCGGCAAGATACTATTCAAGAACTCAAGGAAAATACACCTTTACGTCAAGATTTGCGACAATTATTGCGGCAGATTTACGACTTAGAACGACTCACAGGTAGAACAAGTTCAGGAACTGCTAACGCGAGAGATTTAGCGGCTTTGGCTGATTCTCTCGCACGTTTGCCAGAATTAGCCCAATTAGTAGCTGATGCGCGTTCTCCCTTCCTCAAAGCATTGCAAAAAGTGCCACCAATTTTAGAAGAATTGGCGCAGAATATCCACGCCCACTTGGTAGAATCACCACCGATACACCTGAAGGACGGGGGCTTAATTCGTGCTGGGGTTAATCCTCAGTTGGATGAAAGAAAGGCGACGGTAGAAGCAGACCAGCAATGGATTGCGAATTTAGAAGTAGATGAAAGGGCTAGAACAGGAGTACCTACACTGAAGGTAGGATTTAATAAAACCTTTGGTTACTACATTAGTATTTCCCGTGCCAAATCTGACCAAGTACCCGATAATTACATCCGCAAGCAAACCCTCACCAATGAGGAACGGTACATCACTCCAGAACTCAAAGAACGAGAAGCCCGGATTCTCACAGCACGAGATGATTTGAATCAGTTGGAATATGAGGTGTTTGTAGCACTGCGGCAAGAGATAGCCCAAGAAGCGGAAGTAATTCGCACCCTTTCCCGCGCCGTCGCCGCCGCCGATGTGTTGTGTGGTTTGGCTGAATTGTCAGTACAGCAAGGTTACTGTCGTCCCGAAATGATTCCTGGACGGGAAATAGAAATTGTTGATGGTCGCCACCCTGTAGTAGAACAGTCTTTACCTGCGGGGTTTTTTGTCCCCAACTCAACGGAATTAGGAAGTAGTACAGAAAATACTACGGCTCTACCAGACCTGGTTATTTTAACTGGGCCAAACGCCAGTGGTAAAAGTTGCTATCTGCGTCAAGTGGGATTAATTCAGCTAATGGCGCAAATTGGCAGTTTTGTCCCGGCTAAGTCGGCAAATTTGGGAGTATGCGATCGCATTTTCACCCGCGTGGGTGCAGTTGATGACCTAGCGACAGGTCAATCTACCTTTATGGTGGAAATGAATGAAACAGCCAATATTCTCAACCACGCCACAGCTAGATCCCTAATTTTGTTAGATGAGATTGGTCGGGGAACAGCTACCTTTGACGGGCTGTCTATTGCTTGGGCGGTAGCCGAATATCTAGCTACAGAAATCCAGGGGCGGACAATCTTTGCAACTCACTATCATGAATTAAATGAATTAGCGGCGATGTTACCTAATGTTGCTAACTATCAGGTGACAGTGAAAGAATTACCAGATCAAATTATCTTTCTACACCAAGTCCAACCGGGAGGTGCTGATAAATCCTATGGGATTGAAGCGGGACGGTTGGCGGGTTTACCTGCGGTAGTAATTCAAAGAGCAAAACAAGTAATGGGGCAAATCGAAAAACACAGTAAAATTGCGATCGGGTTGCAGAATTTAGAGTAGGTAAAATCATTAATATTTCTTGACAATTTTATCCTATTATTCAGATTGCAAGTTCCAGCCTGTTAGGTGCATAGATTAAAGAGTGCTGTTGTGGTAGCGAGACTTGTTTTCTTTGAAGAAATCAGTGCGATCGCTAAAATTGCTGTATGATGGCTACATATTCGGTTCTGATGGGGAACAGCCATCAGAGGTAACGGGGAAAGATTCGGTGTAAATCCGGCACTGTCCCGCAGCTGTGATGAGATGTAAATCTCAAAGTCAGAATGCCCGCCGCCAATAAAACAAGTTCCCATCTGCGAGGTACAGGTGAATATTGCAATGAATATTTTCCCAATTCAACAGGATTACTGTCTCATACCGTCAGACATACTCCACAGACTACAAATTTCTATGAAATTTTAGACAGTTTCCTACGCATACAAATTCTTCCATAGAAGGTTCTAGATACAAAGCTGAAAACCCAGTTGTATCTGATATCTCCCTTCGCATATTTACATTATCTTCAGCGAGCCTATCCTGCGGGTTCTGCTTGCAATATGCGCGAAACAAAAATCGCCCCATTAATCAGCAACGTCTGAAAATCAATGAATCAAAAACAGCATACGATATTTGTCTGCACGACCTGCGCCAGTATATGGCAAGATGGCAAGCGAGTTGGTGAAAGTGGCGGACAGCGACTATTACAACAACTTCAAGAACTTGCACAAACCTGGGAATTGCAACATCAATTCTCCATTCAAGGCGTTGAATGTATGAGTGCTTGCAACCATGCTTGCGTTATCGCCTTCAAAGGAGAAGGAAAATTAACCTATCTTTTCGGCAATTTACCAGTAGATGGTAGTGCATCTGCGGTGCTGCAATGTGCTACTCAATACTATGATAAACCAGATGGTTTACTACCCTGGTCAGAACGACCAGAACCTTTAAAAAGAGGCATTTTAGCAAAAATCCCACCCCTAAATAAGTGGGCAAAATTAACCGTAAATTGCTGTTAATTAATGACCATTAGTGTATAAAGTTCGTAGTAAGGACTTTAGTCCTCAAGACTCTCAGCACTAAAGTGCTTACTACAAACCTTTGAAACTAGCTTGTAAATTACCCCATCTATGTGATAATCATAATCATTATCATAAATAGCAGATTTCCTACTGGTTGAGGGTTTTTTACTAAAAAAGCTCAAATCTTTGCTTGCGACCAATTTTTAGTGATACAGGTGGCTTAAATTACCAATGCGTACTCAGTTTATTACCAGATGGGGAACTCAACTTATTGTTTCTAGTTTGACTATCACCGTAGGGATGCTGTGGGAAAATTCCAGCACCATAGCCATAGAAGTTACACAAGAACAAGAACCAGATATTGAACTCACAGTTATTGACAAACTCCTCAATGAACCTGTCTTTTCTCCCTTTCGTCGCGAAGGTACGGTAAAAGATTCCACTCGTCCGGTTTACGTCATTACTGGCGAAGAAATGGAAGCGCAAGGTGCGAGAACAGTGAAAGAAGCACTGCGATTTCTCCCTGGTATTTTAGGTGACGGTACTGTTGGGACAGAAGTAAATGCTTTAAGCGGTCAATTTATTCGCGGTTCTAATACAGGTCAAGTATTAATCTTGTTAGATGGTAGACCTATTAATAATCTTGGTGGTGGTGGTTTTGACTTGTCAGAATTTACAACTAACAATATTGAAAGAGTTGAAGTATTACCCGGAGGTGGTTCAACTCTTTATGGTTCTGATGCGATAGGTGGGGTAATTAACATTGTTACTCGTCGTCCTACAGAGAAAATCACCACGGAAACGAAAGTCAACATTGGTTCATATGGACTCAACCAACAAAGCATTCAAAATAGTGGTAAGTCTGGTGATATTTCTTGGGTAGTAGGTTACAACCGTACCCAAGCACAAAATAATTATCCTTTCACCATTCCTGAAGCCAATTTTGAGGGGACGAGAAGGAATAATGATGCACTCTTTAATAACTTTAACGTCAAACTAGAGGCAAATTTAGGTAAACGTAATACATTAACTCTATCAACTTTATATTTAAGTAAAGAACAGGGAGTGCCGGGAGGCGTACCGATTCCTGTACCCCAATTTGGACAGGGGTTTTTTAACTCTCTGACTGAGAATAATCGTAAATATACAGACCAAGTTCTAACTGATTTAACCTGGAATTTCAAATTAGGAAGCGGAGATGATTCACTGTTAACAGCGAGAGTTTACGCTGATTTTCTCAATACTCGTTTTGATAATCGTAGCGGTGCAATTACATCTCAAAATCGCTTTGATACCAAACAGGATTCCTATGGTATTCAAACCACACATAGCTGGAACTTTACCAAGAATCAAACCTTAGTTTATGGTTTTGATTACCGAAATACCAATGTACGCAACACCACATTTAATTATGGTACAAATATCACCAGAGAAAACTATGATGATGCGATAGGCCAAGGGGCAATTTTTGGTAAATATGAAATTAATTTTTCTCCTAGCTTGAGCATGAATTTAGGAGTACGGCAAGATTTTAGTAGCTTGGTGAATGGTTCATTTACATCCCCATCTGTAGGGGCAAAGTTAGCTGTATCAGACTCAACTACACTCAGAGCTAACTATATCAGAAATTTCCGCGCTCCTACGATAGCCAATTTATTTAATAATAATCCTACTAACATTGGTAATCCTGAACTGAAACCAGAAAAAGGGGATAGTTTTGATGTGGGTATTGACCAAAAATTAGGAAAGATTGGCTTGTTGAGGCTGACATTTTTTAGTAACAGAGTTTCTGATACAATCGCTTTTAAAAGGCTCACTCCGCCTGTGAATGGTAATACAGGTACTTGGGAAAATATCGGGTTAGTTCATACTACGGGAATTGAGGCTTCGTTAAATTTACAGTTAGCGAGTAATATCTATGCTTTTGTTAATTATACGGCTAATGATCCGCGTATTTTAGAAAGTGCTAATCCGGCGGAAATTGATAAGGAGTTGCGGTTTGCAGGTGCTGATAAGTTAAATTTGGGAGTGTCTTATGAAAATCCTCAAGGTTGGTATTTGGGGGTGTTGATGAATTCTTTAAATGGATATCCCACTAATAATATTAATACGGAATTTCTGTCGGGGTATACGACTTTTGATTTTAAGATGCGTGTGCCGATAAGTGATAGTTTGGTGTTGACTGGTAGTTTGGATAATTTGTTTGACCAGCGTTATCAGTTGTTTCCTGGGTTTCCTGATGGGGGGAGGGTTTTTCAGGTTGGGTTGAGTTCTCGGTTTTAAGAGGAAGAACTTTTTCACGCAGAGGCGCAGAGGCGCAGAGAGAAATTAGAGAGTTTAAAACGAGGAGGATATGGTATGTCTGAGTTTAATTGTTGGGTGACACCAGTTAATGAGGTGGTGAGGGAAAGTTTAGCTACGGGGGGGTTTGTTGAGTATGAGTATTTTGATTGTGGAAGTGATGTTTTAGCGTCGTTAGTTTATACTTTGTTTGAACAGAATTGGCAGCAGGTTGGGGTTGGTCATATTGTTCAAGGTAGTGTTTTGGAGTTGGAATTTAATGCACCACCAAAGCTTTGTATTCTCTATGATGGATATTTGACTGTAGCGGCTGAGGGTTGGCATTTACATTTATGTATTGATACTAATTTTGGTGGGCCTTTGTGTAAGACTTCTGTGGAAGTGAGAACGCAGCGTCAAGTTAGTCGTGCAGCTTTTTATCGTCGGTTTAATACTGGAGGTAATCCTCGTAGTTGGGGGATTCAATTTTGGAATGGTGCTAATGAACAATTGATGACGATTTTATTACCTAATCCTTTCGTGGATGGTGAAAACTTATTACCGGAAGGTAAACCAAATTTAGATAAATTAACTCTTTATCAAGAATTGAGAGATATTTATGTATTAGGTAAAAACCCGATACCATTTACCAAAAATCCTCTCAAACATTCCTATATTTCTGTTTGTACCTCTACAC
The DNA here is from genome assembly GCF_963920945.1 of Anabaena sp. CCY 9402-a. Classification (NCBI taxonomy): domain Bacteria; kingdom Bacillati; phylum Cyanobacteriota; class Cyanophyceae; order Nostocales; family Nostocaceae; genus Anabaena; species Anabaena sp. CCY 9402-a. The sequence goes on along the minus strand of NZ_CAWUDL010000003.1, from coordinate 15,773 downwards.
GCTGTCTTCCTTCCCGTAAATGGCAACCTACATTTGATGCCTTAAAATCAGCAGTAGAAAACGCAGGTTTAGACATCGAAGTAAGAACCTCCGGCTGTCTAGAAGTGTGTCAACTCGGCCCAGTTGTTTTTTATTCCAATGATAGAACTTGGTACACTCGCGTTCACCCCAATGTTGCCGAAAATATCGTCAACGAACATCTAGTTAAAGGTAACAAAATCACCGAAAACCTCTACCCACCCCAAACCCCCTAACCCAGATTTCTCACGCCAAAATATCTCTCAAACTCTCTGCGTCTCTGCGCCTCTGCGTGAGATAAAAACCATCCTTCCTTCACACCCATGAAATTGGTAAAACTCACCCACCAAAAAACAATCATTTTCCTCTGCCAATTATTCCTCATAGCCACCCTCATCATCGCCTGTCATAACACCACAATTCACACATCAACTAATACCTGCACTCAAAACTACAACCCCAATCAAGATTACTTCCCCAATAAAATTACAATCACCCATGCCACAGGCTTTGCAGTAGAATATCATCAACACTACAAAGTAGTCACTATCAAAAACCCCTGGCAGAATGCAAAAACCCAGTTTCAATATGTTTTAGTTCAATGTGGAACTCCCACACCCCAAGGATTTAATCAAGCACAGGTAATTACAGTTCCCATTAACTCTATAGTCTCTCTATCAACTACACATTTACCCCACCTAGACAAATTAGGTATAGTTGATAAACTGATTGGGATTAGTAATAGCAATCAAGTCAATACTCCTGGTGTAGTTGAGAGAATCAAAGCCGGAAAGATTACACAAGTCGGAAATAATTCCAATGTGGATATAGAAAAATTATTAGAATTAAATCCTGACTTAGTGACAACTTTCGGTACAGGAAATTCCCAGACTGATAGTTATAGCAAACTTACAGAGGTGGGTTTGAAGGTGGCGATAAATGCTGAGTATATGGAAGACACACCATTGGGAAGAAGTGAATGGTTGAAATTTACAGCTTTGTTTTTTAATCAAGAAGCACAAGCAGAAAAGATATTTAATGAAATTGCAAATAAATATACACAAATAGCCGAAAAAGCTAAATCTTTAAAACAGCGTCCGACTGTATTTGTTGGCTTTAACTTTAAAGGTACTTGGTTTATGCCGTCTGGTCAAAGTTATGTAGCCAAATATCTCGCTGATGCTGGAGGAAAATATCTTTGGAGTGATGATAAATCTGCTGGTAGTCTCCCCCTTTCTTTTGAAGTGGTTTTAGAACGTGCAGCTAATGCTGATTATTGGTTGAATTTTAGCCAATCTTGGCAGAGTTTGAAAGATGTCGTAGCTGAAGATAGTCGCTATGCTGATTTTCAAGCTGTGAAAACAGGCAATCTTTATAATAACAATGCTCGTGTAAATGATAGTGGTGGTAATGATTACTGGGAGGGAGGAATTAGTAACCCTGATATTGTTCTCTCAGATTTAATTAAAATATTACATCCAGAAATATTACCTAATCATCAACTATTTTACTACCGCAAATTTATTCAATAATGTTACTGAAAAAATATCTCCCGACAAACCTGTCATTGTATGCCAAATCTACGTCTATCAAAACCTTAGCTTTTTCACTGCTAATTATAGGTTTTGTTTTTGCATTTTTACTAGATTTAGCTTTGGGTTCTGTCTCTATTCCTATTCAGGAAGTTATCAATATTTTACTGGGAAAAGAATCAGAAAAGGTGACTTATGCTCATATTATTCTCAAATTTAGACTACCTAAAGCTTTGACGGCAACTTTAGCAGGTGCGGCTTTGGGTGTGAGTGGGTTGCAAATGCAAACTCTATTTAAAAATCCCTTGGCGGGGCCTTTTGTCTTAGGAATTAGTTCTGGTGCGAGTTTAGGTGTAGCTTTGGTGGTGCTAACTGCAAGTGTGACTACACCGACTTTATTAAATGATTTGGGAATCATTACTGATTTTGGGTTGGTGATAGCCGCTAGTTTCGGCGCAGCATCGGTTTTAGGTGTGATGTTAGTGGTTTCTCGTCGAGTACAAGATACGATGACACTACTAATTTTAGGTTTGTTGTTTGGCTATGCTACTAGTGCAATTGTGAGTATTTTGTTGCAATTTAGTTCTAAAGAACGGATTCAAAGTTATATTATGTGGACTTTTGGTAGCTTCGCTGGAGTGACGTGGAAACAGTTAATTGTTTTGATTCCGGTGATACTTTTAAGTTTATTGATGGCGGTGTTGCAATCAAAATCTTTGAATGCGCTTTTATTGGGTGAATCTTATGCGCGGAGTCTGGGTTTAACTGTGCAGAAAACTCGATTTTCTGTTATTACTAGTGCTTCTATTTTAGCAGGTGCTATTACGGCTTTTTGTGGCCCGATCGCATTTTTGGGTGTGGCTATTCCTCATTTGTGTCGCAGTCTGTTTATGACTTCCGACCATCGAATTTTAATCCCTAGTGTGATATTTATGGGGGCAATTTTGGCTTTGGTGGCGGATTTGTGTTCTCAAGTTTGGGTGAGTCAGATGGTTTTACCTTTGAATGCTATTACGGCTTTGATTGGTACTCCTGTGGTTAGTTGGGTGATTTTGAGGCGTAATTAGGATTTTTTAACGCAGAGGTGTGCTGAGGTAGGCGCGGAGGTACGCGGAGAGTTTTTTTGAGGTTGGATTGAGTATGGGTGATGCGGTGTTGACTACTTTTGGGTTGAGTATTGGTTATAAGTCGGGGAAGGGGGTGCGGTGTGTTGCGTCGGATATTTCTGTGTGTCTGGAAGCTGGGGAATTGGTGTGTTTACTGGGGCCGAATGGTGCGGGTAAGTCTACCTTACTGCGATCGCTTGCGGGAATGCAACCACCTCTAGGGGGTGAGGTGCGACTTTTGGGTGATGATATCTATAAGTTAGCACCGCAGGATTTAGCCAAGCGGTTGAGTTTGGTGCTGACGGAAAGGGTTGATGTGGGTATGTTATCAGCCTATACTCTGGTGACTTTGGGACGACATCCTTATACTGACTGGTGGGGAAGGTTAAGCCCAGAAGATGAAGCTATTGTAGATTGGGCGATAAAATCTGTAGGTGCGTTACATTTAGCTTCACGTCAAGTCAGCGAACTTAGTGATGGTGAACGTCAAAAAATTATGATTGCGCGTGCTTTGGCGCAGTCGCCGATGGTGATGCTATTGGATGAACCAACGGCATTTTTAGATTTACCACGACGGGTGGAAATTATGCAATTGTTGCGTCAGTTAGCACGGGACACTCATCAAGCAATTCTGCTTTCTACCCACGATTTAGATTTGGCTTTACGTTTAGCTGACCAAGTTTGGCTATTAACAACTAATGGTATTTTACACGTTGGCGCACCAGAAGATTTAGTGTTAAGTCGTGCTTTTGCTGATGCTTTCAAGAGTGAAGGTGTGGAGTTTGATATCTTGTCTGGGGAGTTTCATCTGCATACACCCCCCAAGGGAGAAATTAATCTGATAGGTGAGGGTATTGCTGCACTGTGGACTGTTCGCGCTTTACAAAGGGTGGGATTTTTCGTTAACCAATTTGCTAGTTCTTCAGCTAAAAATACTATAGAACCACAAAACTTTATAGAAATAATCTCCAACTCAGAGAAAGTTTTATGGCGTATTACTAATAATAAAACTGTGTACACCTATTATACATTGTCTGATCTAATTAAGTTTTTTAAAAGTGATAAATTTGCTAATTAATGATGATGAAATCTTGTCTAAAATCATGGTAATTACTAAGGATTAATTTGTACTTCTTCCGCTACTCGTTTGAGGCGACGTAGCTGTGCTTGCATATCTTCTTTTGTCCATTTGGCGGCGAAGGTGTTGAATCCCCAACTGACTATAGGGTTAGGAATCTCAAACTCAAATCGGTTTAATAATAGTGTACCTTGTGGTGTGGGTTGACATTCCCAGCGATCGCGTCCTTGAAAAAATCCCTGAAATTCCCACACGACTAAACCCGGTTGGCGTTCTACAACCAAACTGTTTAAGGTGGGTTGCATTAGGGGTATTTGAATCAAAAAGCGGCTTTTACTACCTATCTCTGTACTCCACGTTTCACCCACAGGTTCACAACGCAAAACAGGGTTGAGCCAACGGTGCATCAATCCTAAATCAGTAAAACAGCGTTCTACTGACGTAGCTGTGGCGTTAATTTCAATTGATTGCTCTAAAACTTGGGACATTCTAGATTTTTGTGTGGTAGCTGCATTTAGATTAGTGCATAGTAATAGTCAATAGTCAATAGTCATTAAGAGTGCTGAGTGATGAGTGCTGAGTGATGAGTGATGAGTGCTGAGTGATGAGTGATGAGTGCTGAGTGATGAGTGCTGAGTAATGAGTAATGAGTGATGAGTAATGAGTAATGAGTGCTGAGTGATGAGTGATGAGTGCTGAGTGATGAGTAGTGTTAGCGAATACTTACAAAGCGTTAGTTTAAAGACTGTAAATTAATCAAAAGAGAAGTAAAAAATTAATCTTATTATTCATTAAGCGTACTTTTCCTGGTAAGTTAATACGCAAACACTAGTGAAATACTTAGTATTATATGTTGTGCTAAACAATACATTAACTAAATATTTCCAGTGTTGTCATGCACACTATTCATTCCGAAAAACCATGAACACAGCTTGGCAAGGAATATTCCAGGTAGCAGGAGTAGATTGGTCACAAAAGATGCAGCCATTGTTAGCGCAATCGCCCAGCTTACCCCTAAACCAACCAGGAGTGAACCAAGGAATCGCTGATGTGCAAGGAATTTTTCAACAAGTGATTCAGTTTACACCCCGTCTGCTGGGAGCAACAGCTCTTTTGTTGGTGGGTTGGTTGATTGCTGCTGCGGCTGGGGTCGTGACGCGGCAAATCCTTAATCGCACAAAAATAGATAATAAGATTGCGGCTGGGATAACAGGTCGTGAGGATGTCCCCCAGGTAGAGAAATTAATCTCCAACTTAGTCTTTTGGAGCATTATTCTCTTAACAGTCGTAGCTGTCTTGCAAACTCTGGGTTTAGAGGTAGCTTCTCGACCACTTAATAGCTTTCTGGAACAACTGATTGGCTTTTTGCCCAAGATTGTTGGCGCAGGAATTCTGTTAGGGGTAGCTTGGTTCTTAGCGTCCATCGTTAAGGTTGTGACAATACGCGGGTTGCAAGCACTTAGACTGGATGAGCGTTTGAGTCAAGATGAACCGAACGATAATCTTAGCCTTGATCGCTTGTCTTTGAGTCAGACAATTGGTAATGCCTTATATTGGTTTATCTTTCTGCTATTTCTAGTTCCAGTTTTAGACACCCTGGGACTCAAGGAAGCTCTACAACCAGTACAGGCTCTAATTACACAAATTCTGTCAATTCTGCCCAATATCTTGGCAGCAACGTTAATTGCAGCCGTTGGTTGGTTTTTAGCTAATGTGGTGCGGCGAATTGTCGTTAACCTGCTAGCAACAACTGGTGTTGATCATTTAGGTAGTAGGTTTGGACTATCTTCTGCTTCGGGAATGCAGCCTTTATCTGCCCTCACAGGTACGATAGTCTACATTTTAATTTTAATTCCTGTGGCGATCGCTGCTCTCAATGCTTTAAAAATTGAGGCGATTTCTTTACCTGCGATCGCAATGTTACAGCAGATTCTCAATGTCTTACCTGCTGTCTTCACAGCCATAGCAATTTTAATCCTAGCCTATTTCTTAGGGCGGTTTGTTGCCGATTTAGTCACGAGCATCCTCACCAGTTTAGGCTTCAATAACATTTTCACCATCCTCGGTCTACCTGTACCCACAGCACAAACAGTCTCCGATGCTGAAAGTACACCTACACCTAAGATTACTGCTCGCACCCCATCGGAAGTTGCAGGTATTGTGGTTTTAGTCGGGATTTTATTGTTTGCTACAGTAGCAGCAGTTAATATCCTGAATATTCCAGCACTAACGACGCTTGTAACTGGCATTCTGGTAATTATTGGGCGAATTTTATCTGGCTTAGTAGTCTTTGCTATTGGCTTATTCCTCGCCAATCTCGCCTTTAACATCATTACCAGTTCCGGCAATCGCCAAGCCCAAATTTTGGGTCAAGCAGCGCGGATTTCCATTATTACCCTAGTTTCTGCAATGGCATTGCAACAGATTGGCATTGCCAGCGATATTGTCAATTTAGCATTTGGATTGCTATTAGGTGCGATCGCAGTTGCTATTGCTTTAGCCTTTGGTCTTGGTGGTCGAGATATCGCCCGCGAACAAGTCCAAGAGTGGCTCTCTTCTTTCAAAGAGAAGAGTTAAGAGTGCTGAGTGCTGAGTGCTGAGTGCTGAGTGGGGAGTGGGGAGTGGGGAGTGCTAAGTGCTGAGTGGGGAGTGCTGAGTAATGAGTAATAAGTAATGAGTGGTGAGTGATGAGTAGTGAGTGCTGAGTGGCCATTGTATTTTTCTCCCCCTGCTTCCCCTGCTTCCCCTGCTTCCCCTGCTTTCTTTTCCCCAGTCCCCAGTCCCCTCAAAGTCCCAAATCTTCTGGAACACCCAACATAATATTAAGATTTTGTACAGCTGCACCTGATGCACCTTTGCCTAGGTTATCGAGACGCGCCACTAATAAGGCTTCTTGGGTCGCGTCATTGGCGAAAACGAACACCTGCACAATATTAGTGTTGTTCATCGCCATTGCATCCAAGAAAGTTCCTTCTCTGAGCAAAGCTGAATCTTTAAATGGGGCTACCTGGACAAACTTTTCACCTGCATAGTATTCTGCGATCGCATGATAAATCGCTTCACCTGTTGGGGGATTCTCTAAAGTCCATAAAGGCAAAGGTATTTGTACTAACATCCCCTGCTCAAAATCCCCCACTGCGGGAACAAACAACGGTGGCGATGCTAAACCAGCGTGCTGGTGCATTTCTTTGACGTGTTTATGCCCAAACTGCAAACCATAAATACCGTAGGGATAAATTGGAGTTGATCCCTTTTGCTGCTCATGAAAGGTATCGTACTTTTGGATTAAACTCTTACCGCCACCAGAGTAGCCAGATACGGCATTAATCGTGAGGGGAAAATTATTAGGGATAATTCCCTGAGCTATTAACGGACGAACACAAGCCAAAAATCCTGTAGCATAACAGCCAGGATTACTGACAAACTGAGCATTTGCGATTTTTTCTCGCTGTCCTGGGTTCAGTTCTGGAAAACCATAAACCCAATCCGCATCTGTGCGGTAGGCGGTACTAGCATCCAGGATTTTAACTTTATTATTAATCACCAAGCCAACTGCTTCGCGGGCTGCATCATCAGGAAGACAAAGAATTACTACATCGACGGAATTGATGATTTTTGCTCGCTCAGTAGACTCTTTCCGCTTAGATGCCTCAATGCTCACTAACTCAATGTCATTCCTTTGGTTGAGGCGCGAGTAAATTTGTAAGCCTGTAGTTCCTGATTCCCCGTCAATGAAAATTTTAGGTTTATTCATAAATATGATGGATTTGTCATCTGTTTAGATATTTACTCATTAAACATCTAGAAACCTTGTAGAGACGTAGCATCGCTACTACATTATTTTCCTTTGAATTTTACCTTGTGAAGTAATTCATCTTTGATCCGATTGAGAATTGAAGTTTCATCAAGGGTTGACAAAATCCGATTAATTACAGCTTTAGGCCCATCTGGCCCCCAAGTTGCCCCATTGACTAAATACACCTTGGTAACTTGACCAATACCATAGGACGATACACCAGCTACTCCAGCTTGAGTAACAGCTACTGAGATATAGGGGCCAAGGGCAATACCGGCTGTAGCTGATGCAGAGATACCTAATAAGGTTTTTAGCCCACTTAAACCTAAGTTTGCCAATAATTCACTGACACCGATACCACCCATACTGATGGCGATTTTTTGCAGTAATTGCACAGCCCCAGCTTCGGTCATGGGGATGCCATAAAGTTTAGACAAACCTAAAATTAGCGCAATATCAATAACTATACTGCTCAGTATATCTACTACCGTAACTGGATTAAGAGCGATCGCCACAGCTTTAGTCATGACAGCCTTCCAAATCAACTGATTGGCGTTCTGTTCGCGAATTATCAACTTACGCTGCACCAATTGCTCATTCACGGTGTCGGCATACAGCATAGTGTTCAACGCCACTAGAGCTTTGCCCTCACGCTGCAAAATCTCTAAAATTTTCAGCTTTAACTCTTCAACTTGAGCCGCACCTGCACGCAATTGTACACCCCTACTCCCATCAGCACGATATACCGCCGTTTTTACCAGTGGGGATGCTGCGGACATGACAATTTCTAGGGGTGTGAGTAATTCCCGCACCCTCTCATCCCGGATTTTCTGGTAAATTGTCAGGCGATCGGTTTCTGGATATTGGTCTACTTTATTAAATACCAAGATGATGGGTTTACCTGCTTCCCGCAATTGAGATAAAGCTTCATGCTCAACCTTGGTCATATCACCCGCAATCACAAACAGAATCAAATCCGCCTGTTTAGCTATTTTTTCCGCTAAGACTGTACGAGTTTCCCCATCGATTTCGTCTAAGCCTGGGGTGTCAATTAATTCCACCTGGGATTTACCAACAGCAGGTAAAGTTACCCTTAAAGCCCGTTCTGTTTCTCCAATAGCTTCTTCGCTAATACTCCAATTCACACTTTGAGCTGCACGGGTGACACCATGCAAAGGGCCAGTTTCAAACACCGATTGTCCTACCAAAGCATTCAATAAGGAAGACTTACCCCGTCCCACCATGCCAAAAGCCGCAATCTGGACTACCATACTGTCTAACTTACCCAGCATAGTTTCCAAATCAGCGATTTCCGACTCTAAACCCGCTTTTTCTTGGGGTCTGAGGTCGAGACTAGCTACTAAGTTACGTAGTGCCGTTTGTGCTTGCTTATAGTTCAGTTCCGCTTGAATATCTTCAAAGCTAAAAATGGCACTATCTAGTTCTTCCTCCCAGTTGGGTGAGTTGCTTTGATGCGGTTCGGGCAATATGGAAGTCACGTCACTGCACTCCGAATTCAAAATTCAAAATTCAAAATTAATAATTACCTTTCCCTTTGATCCTAGTGTAAGAAGACAGGGGTATGAGGGTGCAAAGGTATAGGAGTGCCGAGAAAAATAAAGTTTAAGCAGAAAGTTTAGCTAAAACCCCACTCCCTAGCTAACTTGGCAAAGTATCCTTTAAAGTAGAAAATAAGATAACGTCGCCCTTAATATTTTCTTTGTGAATAACGTCCGTACTGTCTCTGATACAAAGCGAACTTTCTACTCTCTGCATACCCGACCGATTAACACAATTTATCGTCGGGTGGTAGAGGAATTGATGGTAGAAATGCACCTACTGTTAGTAAATGTAGATTTTAGCTACAATCCTATATATGCCTTGGGCGTTGTCACTACCTTTGACCGCTTCATGGAAGGCTATACACCCGAACGGGATAAAGAATCAATTTTTAATGCCATATGTCAGGCTGTAGAGCAAGACCCACAACGCTACAGACAGGATGCTGAAAGGTTAAAAGCTATAGTCCAAAACTTATCAGCTAATGATTTAGTGGCGTGGCTTAATCAAACTAATCATGCACAGCAAGATGCCCAATTGCAAGCGCAACTGCAAGCGATCGCCAACAATTCTAACTTTAAATACAGTCGGTTGTTTGCGATCGGTTTATTTTCTTTGCTAGAAATTTCAGACCCTGAGCTAGTTAAAGACGAAAAGCAACGCAATGAAGCTCTCAAAACAATTGCTGAAGGCTTGCATCTTTCGGACGAAAAACTTAGTAAGGATTTAGACTTATACCGTTCCAATTTAGACAAAATGACGCAAGCACTAATTGTGATGGCCGATATGCTTTCAGCCGATCGCAAAAAGCGCGAACAACGTCAACAACAATTGAATACCCCAGTCACTCCCCCAACTTCTAATGAGTAATTAATAGTCAATAGTCAATAGTCAGTAGTCATTAGTTAAATTATGTGGATATAAGTAACTTTTGGCTATGGACTGTGGACTATAGACTTTTGACTTCTATTTCTAGAAAATACCTAATAACTTGTAAATCAAGCTGTTAATGATAGTGAGTGCAAACGCCCCTAGCACAGCACTCCACATACCGAAGCGCAGGCTGAAACCCTCTACTAACCAAGCAGCAATACTAAAACAAACAACGGCAATCATAAATGTAAAAACACCCGATAAAAAGTTAAAAGTGAGTATATCGGGTACAACAAATATCAAACTTAAAATTGGTCTGACTATTGCCGTTACAATACCTAAAACAGCTGCGGAAATAACTGCTTTCTGTGGAGTGTCTACTTCAACGCCTAAAGGCAACTTACTGATAATTAACAAGCTGATAGATGTGACTACCCAAACAATTAACAGTGTCACAATTTGATTCATTGCCGTTAACCCCTGAAACGTAAATGGTGCTTGGCGATAAATTAGTTAGTCTATGGAGTCTATCGATAGAGAAAACTCACATCGGCAGATTATTTGTAAGTTACCAGACTTTTTTCTCTATTCAGAATTTATTTTGGATATCTTTAGGTTTCAGGGGATTGGGAAGTAAGAATTTTAGATTTTGCGGAAAGTTCTGTAGGCGGGTTTCCCGCCGTAGGAAACTTTTCAAGACGGATTTTGGATTGAATAATCTAAGAGGTTGTTTGAAAAGCGTGTTTCTTTGTCATGTTGTAGCTTGCTTTGCTACGCGGAGCGTCCCGCAGGGAACGTAGAGAAACATCTGGCGTATGTGCCACAAAGCCTAGATTCCTCCTTACGCTCCGCTCCAGTCAGAATGACATTTTTATACCCCTTGCAACTTTTCAAACATCCCCTAAAATCCAAAATTGAAAGGTTGAGAATTGGGGATTAGACAATTGTCTCACCTGTCACCTGTCACCTGTCACCTATCACCTGTCACCTACTCCCTAATTAGTATTCTCAGGTGCTACAGGTGTTGCAGCAGGGACTTCAGGTGCTGGTACATTCGGCACTACAGGTGAAATATCTTGACCTGTTGGTGGTTGATTGGGGGTTGTGGGTATAGAAAATTGATTAGGGCTAGTTGGGGCGTTGGGGTTAATTTCTGGTATTGGTACTGTAGGCGCAACTGGGAAATTGGGATTTGCAGGGAAATAAGGGGAAATAGTGCTGGGTGTAGAAGAGGAATTAGGTATAATTCCCAAGGACACGCGATCGCCTCCCACTTGCCGTAACAAATCTAATGTTTCAATGACATCATTGTAAGTTGCTGTGCGTGAAGCATTCAGAATCAAAACACCATTAGGGTTAGCTTGCAAAAACTCCCTTAACTTTTGCTCTAATTCTGCTTTTTGTACCATTTCTTGTTCTATGTAAATATTACCGATAGCATCAATTGTCACAATTTGGCTACCACCTGCTGAATTTATTCCAGCCGCCGTAGTTGTGCTGGCTTGTGGTAAATCCACATTTATGGCTTGTTGTCTAGTAAATTGCAAAGCTGCCAATAGAAAAAATGTCAAGATGCAAAAAATGACATCAATTAAGGGAATAATCTGAACTTGAGCTTCTTCAATTTGAGTATGTAGATTAACTTTCATCTTTTTTGCGTAGGAACTAGGGACATCTCAATTCAAAATTCTTGCATCTTGGACTCGAACGAAGTGAAGGGTCAAAATTTAAAGAACTCCTGGCAACTCCTAGGGACTGGAAACTAGAAAGAAATAGGGGCGCAGAGCCGCAAGTACCACGGAGACGAAACCCGCAGGATGGGGCAGAGGGAGAAATTTAACTTATTCCCCATACCCAATACCCAATACATCATTCAAATTTGATTGGGTGGTTCTGGTGGTTGAGGAAATCTGCTGGTAGTTGGCTTGCTGGGTGGAGTTAAACTATCCCGTGAAGTTTCTGAGACAAGTGCTGAGGTCTTGTTGCTAAAATGCGCCGGAAACTGGCGGTAGAATAATTCCAATTCATTACCCGCTTTACGAAACACCTTGACTTGATTAACTACAAAACTTTGAAATAAACGGTAGAATACCAAGCTAACGATCGCCACAACTAGACCTGTCGCCGTACTAATTAAGGATTGTCCAATACCTCTAGTTGCTGTTGCACCTCCCCCTGTGGCAATATCGCCAATGTTAATCGACTTCAAAGAATCGATTAAACCCAAAACCGTACCCAACAGTCCCAACAATGGCGCAAGAGCAATGACAGCTTCTAAAAGTTTTTCCCCACGCCTCATCCCTGCTATTTCGTCTTCTGCGCTAGATTCCAGTGCTAGGCGAAATGTTTCTGTATCACTTTTTTGTAAATTTAAGGGAGCATAGAGAAAACGCCCAATGGGTTGATCTGTCGCCCTTTGAGCAATGTCTGCCGCTACTTCCCAATTATCTTGGGCTGCATCCAGTACACGCTCTACTATTTCCTTTTCTTGTGTCAAAATTCGCGACCAAAACCAAAGCCTCTCAAAAATGACACTCAAAGCTAAAATCGACAGAGCTAGTAAAGGCCACATGGCTGGCCCGCCTTCTTGAAACAAATTTAAAATATCCACTGTTTAAATTTCCTCCCTCCATTCCTGAAACAACTATCCCAAAGCATTTTAATTTTAAAGATTAATGCACAATTACTATACTCCTGTACAGAATCGTCGGTTACGTATTTGCCAATATAAGCATTAGCATCTTCCCAACTAACTAGGACGGTTATTCCCACCGGGAGTTTATAGCATAATTTGTCAAAATGAAAGTTAACTGGAGGGTTAAACCATGAACTTCTCAATCCAATCTCTATATAACTGGTATCGCGGTTTACTGCGTAACCCCAAATACCGTTGGTGGGTAATTTTAGGTACGATTGTTTATATTCTCAGCCCCGTCGATATTGCACCGGATTTCTTGCCAGTTGTGGGTCAACTGGATGATGTTTTAGTTTTGACAATACTAGTTACTGAGTTATCTGGGCTAGTGATTGACGGTTGGAAAGCTCGTAAGGGTGAAACTAATACTTCAACAGATTCTAACCCAAGTGACAACACCGTTGATGTTGATGCTGTATCTGTCAAGTAACTTTCAATAGGAAACTAAACTTAACCCCTGCTCCACTTGTGCGACGATGCTCCGTTTCAACCTAGGCGATGGACTACGCCCCAGTCTAGGCAATTGCTCGCATCTGTATTCTCAAAGTAGGGGATATTTTTATTTGGTGTTAAAAAAGTGATTTTTTCACGGCGGAGAGATAAAGACACAAAAAAGACGAATCTAAAAGATTATTTTTGGATTTGGTAGCGATTATTTCTGCAAATCAAAGGTTAAGAGTCTGAAGTTAGCAGTTTAACTTTACAGATTGCCCTTGTTTTTATTATTTTTTTAAACTCCCCAGGCCGGATTCGAACCAGCGACCAATCGATTAACAGTCGATCGCTCTACCACTGAGCTACTGAGGAATGATTAGCTCTCACGATTTATAATATTATCGTAGTCTTTAAGAGATGGCAAGTACTTTCATAAAAAATTTTTGGCTCATGCTGAAGTTACAAATTCTTCGCAGGCAAAACCCCCTCTAGAGACAGACTAGAGCCGTCGGAATGCGTCGATTTACTTCACAATCCCATCCGCAATTGAGCAAGCTTTTGTCTTGCTTGAGGATCAATACTACTCGCTAAAAACCTACTCTTAGATTGTGTGCGTGCTTGAGACCTTTGTTTAACTCGACAAACCGTAGTTTGTACTTCCCCACACAATTGCAGTGCTGATAACCATTCAGCCCCATATCCCTGTACTGTCAACTGCTGTGCGCGGTCTGACGTGGCAACAATTACACGAGAAATCCGAGCTTGTGCAAATTGGGGACGTAAAGATGCACAAGTTTTTTCTATATACGAGTCTGCTGTTTGCCCAAAATCAGTGTAATAAACCGATAAAAGTTGGGTGATCACTTCCCTATTACTAGAGGTATTTTGATAGTGGGCATCAAAAACTATTTGAGTTTCATAACCTTGAAATGCGCTGTAACTTGTCATCGCTTCTACAAGTTCCCAGCGAGCCGCCTCTAGTCCAGCAGTGTCACGGGTTTTTTTAAGGCAATGCCAAGCACCAATTATGTTGTAGCCGTCTACTAACAAGACGGCTGGGGATAGGGAACGGGGCATGGTTTTTAATCACAATATTCTAGAGTTAACAAGATCCATTCATAACTTTTATAGTAATAGAAGCATTGCTTGTAACACTATGTTACAAAGAACAAAATAATGTAATTTAATTGCAAAGGTTGCCTAAAAAACCTGTTCTAACAACTGCGACGCGTCTTTTAAGGGCGCGTCGCAGTTGTTAGAAATTATTGACGAATTGGGGACTGGGAAGAGTTAGGTTCGTAAAAAGGCAAGCGAAAAGAATCTTTTGACTTTTTATTCCCTATTCCCCATTTATATTCATCAACCGTTGTTTAAGACGCTGAGGTTCACCACTATCTATAAGTTGGCCTTTTTCTAGTAAGAAAGCACCATCACAGTAATTCAACTCATCTAATCTGTGTGTCACCCATAAAGCAGTGATACCCCTACTTTTCACTAGGTTGCGGACACTAGCTACTAAGTCCAATTGGCTATCTGGATCGAGTAACGCTGTAGGTTCATCTAATAATAAGATTTCACAATGACGGGCGATCGCTCCTGCTATGGCTACCCGTTGTTTTTGTCCCCCACTGAGGGCATAAATTGGGCGTAGTTGAAAAGCACTCAAGTTTACTGCCCCTAATGCCTCTTTGACCCTTGCTCTCACCGCAGTTGTTGGCAGTTTTTCTTCAACCAAACCAAAAGCTACATCCGCACCCACAGTTGGCATCACTAGTTGATGGTCGGGATTTTGGAAGACAAAACCAACAGGATGTAAAACCCGAATATCTCCAGATTTGGGAGCTAAAAGTCCCGCCAGCAGACGGAGTAATGTGGATTTGCCACTGCCATTTGTACCCAACAGCATCCAAAATTCGCCTCTGGGTACTTCCAAAGAGCAAGATTGAATTGCTGTCTCACCATTAGGCCAACTGAACTGTAAATCTTTAACTAGAATGCCCGCTTCCGCCATGAGTACACCTTGGGTTACTCACCAGCTAAGGCAAAAAATCCTGGAGCTCTGCCACTACTGGTGCTGACACCATCTTTTTCGGTAATCTGGACTCCGGTAATTTCAGTGGCACGAACAGCGATTTTCTTCTCTGTTTTGCCTTCACACTTAAGTTCTACAATGTCAGGATTCCCAGAACGCATAGCCGCTAAAATTAGCTGATAAACGGCTTCAGCGTCTTCTGCTGTCTTACGTTGCACTGTTACAGGAAAAGGCGTATTTCTGATGGTTAAGTCAATGGTAAGCATTTAGCAGTAACTATATATAACTGTAGGACTCATTTTAGCGTTATGGGAATTGAGAATGGGGAATTGGGCATTGGGCATTGGCAATTTAGTTGTTCACCTTTGCTCTTTTTTCCCCCTCCAGCACCTAATCTCTCATAATTTCTGTATCAAAAATAAAATTATTCCCATTAGCCACTGGAAAAATTAGCGATTTGCACCTAGAATTATTAGAGTCAGTAAAAAATTGTAAACTAGATTGACAATCTGGTAACATTTCTGTTGTAGATAGCTAACTCATGCAAATCTACAGACAAAACCGTACTTATAAAGATTTGGAGATTTGTTTTCATGACCATCGCAGTAGGACGCGCCCCCAGTAGAGGGTGGTTTGACGTACTAGACG